>JAWKYB010000024.1 GCA_041396705.1 Alphaproteobacteria bacterium | reverse complement strand
CGAGCGCTTCCGGTGCCGTGTCCAGCGGCGTGCCGAAGTTGAACAGCCACATGTTCAGCAGGTCCTCCAGCGTCAGCCCGGGATCGAGCCCGGGCACGTTCGGCGCCGGCGCCGGCGTTCCGCCCGCCCCCGGCGACAGCGCGCCGAAGTCCTCGTCGTCGCTCGGCGCTGCCTCGTTGGCGTCGCCGCCGCTGGCCTCGCAGGTCAACCGCAGCCCGCCCTCGATCGGGACAAGCTGGCAGCTCTGCCCGCCCGCCGCCGGCGACAGCTCGGCCAGGTCGCTCTCCCCGAAAAGGTTGTACGGGTTGGCGAAGATGTTCTCGCTGGTCTCGGTCGAGTCGAGGCCGGCGCGGCCCGACGCCACGTCGCCGGGCACCGAGGCCGGGTCGGTCTGGTCCGGAATGCTGAAGTCCAGGTCGCTCGGGTCGACGTCGGGCGGCGTGGTCGGACGCTCGATGGTGAAGACCAGGTTGTTCTGGAACGCGAACGGGTTGAGTCCGGTCGCCCCCGGCGCCGCCGGAATGTTGGTGTCCACACCAGACGCCTGCGCGGTGACCGGCACGTCGACGCGGCGCAGCGATGCCGCGATGGCGGCAAAGCCGGTGGAGCCCCACCAGTTCGCCTCCAGGTTCGGGGTGCCGGTGCCGCGCAGGTTGAAAGCGAAGTCGCCGTTGCCGTGGGCGAAGGCGCTGCCCGGCAGGAAGTTCTGCTGCACGAACAGGTTGCCGGTGCCGACGCTGGCCGACGAATCGACGTCGATGCCGTCGCCGCCGTTGTCGGCGATGAAGTTTTGGAACACCTCGACCCGGCTGCTGACCGAGCCGTTGAAGTCGACCCCGTCCTCGGCGTTGTCGAGGATGAAGTTGTTGTGGACCTTGGTCGTGCCGGTCGCACCGATGGTGTCGAAGCTGACGCCGTAGGTGCTGCCGGTGATCATGTTGCGGCTGATGGTGACGGCCGACGCGCCGCCGATGGCGTCGGTGAAGGCGATCGCGCTGCCCGCCGCCCCGCTGATCGCGGCGGTGATCACGAAGTTGTCCAGGTTGACCGGTGCGGCTCCGTTGTAGGCCGCGCCGTTCAGGGTCGCTGTGCCGTTGCCGTCGATCAGGACGGTCGCATCGGTGACCGTCGACTCGAAGTTGACGCCGGTCAGCGCGCCGCTGATCTCCCGGTTGCCGGTGACCGCGATCGCGGCGCCGCCGGAGATCGCGCCCTCGAACTCGATGCCGTCGCCGGTGATCCCGGCCAGCCGCGTGTTGTGCGACAGCGTGAAGGTGCCGCCGACGATCGCGTCGATGTCGAGCGCCTCGTCGTCGCCGACGATCGTGTTGCCGTCGGCGTCGGTGGCGCCGCCGATCAGCACCGTGGCATTGCTCAGCAGGGTGTCGAACAGGATGGCGTCGAGGTCGAGGCCGGTGACGGTGTTGCCGCGGATGGTGACCGAGGCATCGCTGACCGTCGCCGCGCCGTCGAACGAGATGCCGCGGTCGCGGCCCTCGATCAGCGCGTTGTCGGCGATCAGGATCGCCGTGCCGGCGCCGCTGACAGCACCCTCGAACGCGATGGCGTCGTCGTTGATGCCGGCCGTGTCCACCAGCGAGGCGACGCGCGTGTTGTTGCTGACCGTGACCGTGCTGTCGCCGCCGATGGCGCCGGCGAAGGCGATGCCGTCGCTGTTGCCGGCGATGTCGTTGCCGTCGATGGTCACCGCGCTGGCATCGATGGCGGCGAGGAAGGCGACGCCGGCGCTGCCACCGACGATCTCCGTGTTGCCGGAGACCGTGAACTCGGAATTCTCGCTGATGGCGCCGGCGACCTCGATGCCGCTGCCGGTCAGGCCCTGGATCAGCGTGTTGCCCGTGACGAGCGCCGTTGCGGACCGCTGCAGGGACCCGAAGTCGATGCCGTCGTCGCCGCCGACGATCTGGCCGTTGCCGCCGAACGCGGTGTCGACCCCGTCGACGACGAAGGTGGCCGTGCCGATGGTCACGTCCGCATCGAAAATGCTGGTGAGGAAATGGATGCCGTCGCTCGACGCGCCATCGCCGAAGATGCCGTCATTGCCGGCGATCACCAGGCTGGGGCGGTTGTCCGCGGTGCACGGCCCGCAGCGTGTGACGCTGAAGATTTCGATGCCGTCCTCGCCGCCGCGGATCTCGGCATTGCCGACGATGCCGACGGTCGCAAGGGAAATGAACGAGCCGAAGCGGATCGCGTCCAAGGTCTGGCCCTGGATCAGCGTGTTGTTGGCGATGGTCAGGTTGGCGTCATTGCCGCCGATCCCGCGGGTCAGGTTGATGCCGCGCTCGGCTCCGACGATGTTGCCGTTGGCGCCGAACGCCATGGCGTTGCCGTTCACCGTGGCCGTCGCGGTGCCGATGGTCATCGCGACGTTGCTCAGGTCGTCGGTGACGCGGATGCCGTCCCGGCTCTCGCCGATGATGTCGGTATTGCCCGCGATGATGATCGCGCTGCGGCTGTAGGTCGCCGCGCTTGAGGACAGATTGTCGAACAGGATGCCGTCCTGAGCGCCGCGGATCTCCGCATTGTCAACGATGGCGATGGTGGCGCTGCCGGCGCCGCCGGCGAACTGCACCGCGGAGTCGCCCGTGCTGACCAGCGTGTTGTCGTAGAGCGTGACCGCGGAGCCGCCGGCGAGGAAGCGCCGGAAGCGCACGGCGTTGCCCGCGGCGGTGATGCTGCTGTGCTGGATGACGACCGCATCGCCGGCGCCGAGGCCGAACGTGTCGCCCTGGTTGAACCCGCGCCGGGCGATGTCGGTCATCGTCACGGTATCGATGGTGGTTGTGCCGCCCAGCAGCGGGGCGTCGATGCCGTCGAGCAGGTCGGTGAAGCTGCCGTTCCGGATGGTGGTGCTCTCCGCCGCCCGGACCACACCGGTGTCTTCGCCGAGCACGACGCCGGTGTTCGAACCGGCTGTCGACGAGGTGAAGGCAAAGCCGTCGATGGTGACGCCGGTGACAGTGTCGTCGCCGCTGCTGGAGGCGCGGGAAATCGCCGCCACCTGGAAGCCGTTGTCGACATCGCCGTTGTTGTCATACGGGTCGACGGCATCGGCGTCGATGATGGTCGTCGCGCCGGCGCCGACCAGGGTCAGGTCGTCGACCCAGACCTCGACCGAGCCGCCGAAGGTGCCGCCGCCCACCGTCACGGTCTGCGGGCCGACCAGCCCGCCGGCGAAGTTCACCGCGGTCTGGATGCTCTCGCCCGAAATGACGAACAGCGGCGAGATGTCGATCAGCCCCAGGGTGGCGTCGTCCGGGAAGTGGGTGATCATGTCCTCGGTCGCCAGCAGCTGCGCCGGGGTCATGGCCAAGCCGGTCAGCCCGGCGAAGGTCACGCTTGCGGCGTCGATCACGGTCGGACTGCCGGGCAGGAACTCGGCGCCGTCGGCCAGCTCGATATAGCTTGTCGCCTGGTTGGCGAAGGCGATGCTGCCCAGCGTGTCGTTGAGGATGTCGATCCCGGGGCCGGACAGCCGCATGCCGGTGGCGCCGCCGTCAATGGCGGCGGACCCGCTGAAGTCGATGTCGACGCCGGCATTGCCTGCATCCGTCAGCACTTCGAAGACCGTGCTGCCGGAGCCGCCGACGAAGGTCGCCGCACCCACGTCGAGCCGGCCGTTGGTCGATCCGGCCACACCGGTGTTGTCGACCCGCAGTGCGCCACCGGTGCCGTCATAGGTGCCGCCGGCGATGTCCAGCGTGTCGGGCGACTCCAGCCAGACCACGTCGATCGCCCGCTCGGTGGCATAGACGGCGTTGCCGTCGAGCGTCACCGTCGCGTGGTCCTGGATACCGCCTTCGAACGCGATGCCGTCGCCGCCGACCCGCGCCAGGCTGGTGCCGACCAGGTTGTCGACGATAGTGACGTCGGTGTTGTCCACCAGCGCCGAAACGAACCGGATGCCGCCGCCGGTCAGCGTATTGCTGCCTGCGACAAGCGGGGTGCCGTCGACCGTTACGTTGGCGCTGCCGATGGTCACTTTCGCATCGCTGATCGTATTGGCAAACGAGTTCCCGAACCGGATCGCCGCGTCATTGGTCCCGGCGATCGTGTTGCCGGCGATCGTCAGCGTGCTGTCGGCGATGTCGCCGATGACGTAAACCCCGCTCCGCCCGCCGGCGATATCCAGGTTGTTGACGATCACCACGTCGGCGTTGTTGCTGATGTCGCCGAACTCGATCGCCTGCGTCGTGCCGGTCGACTGCAGCGAACTGTTGCTTGCAACGGCGACCGCGCTGTTGTCGATGGCGCCGTTGAAGTCGATTGCCGAGCCGGTGGCCCCGACCGCGATGCTGTTTCCTTCCGCAGCGGTCGCACCGCCGACCAGCACCGTGGAATCGGTGATTGTCCCGAAGTTGATGCCGTCGGAACCGGCCGTGATCGTGCTGCCGGAAATCCTGACGTCGCTGCCGACGTCCAGCGATCCGAAGTTCAGGCCATGGCGGCCGGTGATGGCGATCGCGATCGTGCTGTTCAGCACCGCGATCACCGCCGCATCCAGCGTGCCGAACGCGATCCCGTCATTGGTCGTGTCGCTGATCTCGACGCGCTGGATCGTGGCGCCGCCGATGCTGCCGAAGCGCATGCCGTCGTCGCCGGTGGCGATAGCGTCCAAGTCGGTGGAGCCGTCGCGGACGATCACGTCCTGGATCACATAAGTGGCGTCGCCCGTCGGTGTCGCCGACGTCGATGGCAGCGTCGAGGAAGTCCTCGACGCTCTTGTCGCCGGCGGAGTTGCCGCGGATGGTCACGTCCGCCGCCGCACCGATGCCGATGTCGCCCTGGCTGCGGATGCCGTCGTCCAGGTTTGCGAACTGGACATTCTGGATGGTGATGCCGGTCAGCCCTGCCGCTGCGGTGCCGTCGAGCAGGATGCCGACCTGGTCGGCCAGCCCCGTGCCCTGCAACAGCAGGTCCTGCACCGTCACCCCGTTGGGCCGCGATGGTGATCGCCGGGCTCGCGGCGTTGATCGTCGGCGCATTGAAGCCGTCGATCGTCAGGCCCTCGACGTCGATGGTGAAGCCCGCGTAGGTGCCGGCCGACACGCTGACGAACGCGCCAATGGCGGCGACGTCGACGGCATCCTGGAGTTCCGCGCCGCCGCCGAGCCAGCACATCGACCGTCGACGCGGTGCCGGTGATCCCGTTGGTCGCGGTCAGGTCGCCGTCCAGGGACACGGTCACCGTGTCGAAGGCGATAGTGTCGGTTGCGTCGACCGTGGTCCCGTTACCCACCGAAGTCGTCCCGCCATGGGTGGCGACTGCGGCGAAACTGTTGGCTCCGCCGAAGGTCGTCGTGCCGGCTGTGTTGAAGGCAACGCTGGCGACGTGGGTGAGGTCGACGCCGGCGACGTCGATACCGGTCGTATTGTTCGGCGTTGTCGGCCCACCGAAATTGAGGGTCGCCGCACTCAGGCGCGCCAGCTGGGCATCGCTGAAGGTCAGGTCGCCGCTGGCGCCGTCGCCGACACCGATGGTGCCGGCGATGCTGCGCTGGAAGGTGATCGCGCCGGCGGCGGTGAGGACAGCGTACCGCCGGCGATTTCGCTGTACTGGGGTGCGTTGACGACGATATCGGCGGCGCTGGCGATTGTGACCGCGCCACCCTGGGTGCGGAAGTCGTCGAAACCACCGATAACGCCGGTCGCGTCCGCGTCGACGTTGAAGACGGCATCGCCGACGGTGGTCGTCAGCGTCTCGGCGCCGATGAACGTGATGCCGTCATTGGCATTGAACTCGACCGACCCGTAGGTCTGGGTCCCGGAGGGCGAAATGAAGGGACCCGGCGTTGTTCAGGGCGTTGAGCTGGACCAGACCGGAGATGGTGCCGCTGAGGTCGAACGTGCCCTGGATATCCAGCTGGGTGATCTTGTTGGCGGCGGCTGTCGGATCCCGAAAACGAGGTTCGTGGCGAAGATGTGGCCGGGAGTTCAGCCACGTTACCGCCACACCGCCGTTGAAGCCAAGGCCGAAAGCGCCCGCCGTCACCCTGTCGAACATCACCGTGGCGGAGCCCAGCCCACATCTGCGCCAATGATGAAATTGTCGGCCAGGAAAGGTGATGTCGCCGTTGTTGGTCGCTACGCTGGCGTTGACGGTGATGAGGTCGCCCGCGGTTGCGGTCAGCCCGACGCCGGCCGCCACGATCGAAACCGCGCTGGCAAAGGTGATGGTATCGTCGGCAACGAGGCTGGACATTCGTGGCCGACGCGTTGATGCTTGCCGCGAGCGCCGCGTCCACCGTCAGATCCGGTCCGGATCGATCAGCCACAGGCCGGTGCCGCCATGCGCAGCGCCGGTGTCGACCGTTCCAGCGATCGCGATCTCCCGTCCGGAGGTCTCGACGAAGCCGCCATCGCCGCCGTTGGCGCCGCCGGCGGCCGCGATGGTGCCATGGAAGGTGGTCCGGCCGTTGCCCCAGACGATCACGGTGCCGCCGTTGCCGCTGTCGGTGGCACTGGCGTCGATCTCCGAGGCCACATCGACATAGGCGATGGCACTGGTCGGGACATAGCCGCCGGCGTCGAAGCCCGCGTCGGCGATGATGGTGGTGACGGAATCCTGGCGCGCATACTGGATGCCGCTGCCGACGTTGGCGCCGCCCTGCAGCGAGCCGCCGGATCCAGCGCGGTGCCGCCGCCAGCCGGGCCGGCGACGTTGATGTCCACGCCCGCGTTCAGCGCCACTTCGTCGCCCAGCACATGACCGTGCCGCCGGCGGTGCCCGGCCTCGGCACCCGAGGCGTCCAGCGTGCCCGCCACCTGCACCGCACCGGCGCCGTCGCCGCCGACCAGCGCGATCTGTCCGTCGCGGCCCTGGATCGACCGCCTGGATCACGCCGTCCATGTTGATCGCGTTGTCGACGATCCCGCCCACCGCCTCCGCGGTCAGGATCACCGTGCCGCCGTCGGCAGATCTGCCCGATTGCTGACCAGCGCATCCAGCGCGGTTGCCCTTCGCGTCCACCGGGGCGGGGCCTGCGTCGGCGCCGTCAGCGCGAAGTTGATCAGCCCGTCGCCGTAGAAGTCGATCGTCGCCGCCGTGCCCGACGCCAGCACCACCGCACCGGCGTGCGCGCCTGGATGATGCCGTTGTTCGCCACCCCGGCGCCACCAGCGCGGCCAGACCGGTCGCCCACCGTGATCGTGCCGTCGTTGGTCACGCTGGCGTCGGCAAACGGTCGTCATACTGGTCGAACACCAGGTCGCCGGCCATGAAGTTGGTGTTGATGATGTCCAGCGTCGTCGCCGTGATCGCCGCCACGTCGATGTTCGCCGAAGCCCCGAACGCGATGCCGGCCGGATTGACCAGCGTGATCGCCGTTCGCCGTCAGCGAGCCAGGATCACCGAGGCCTCGCCCGACAGCACCCGATTCAGCGCCGCCGCCAGCTCCGACGGCTGGATGAAGTTCACGCTCTCGTTCGCACCCACGTCGAACGACTGCCACTCGATGATCACCCGGTCCGAGTTCTGCTGGATGACGATCGAGTTCTCGCCGTAGGTGATCGTCGCATCGCCCTCGATCACGTTGCCGTCCTGCGGCAGCGCGAGGGCGGGGACTGGCAGGATGCTGGCGCCGACGATCGACAGCGCGGTCAGTGCGGAAGTCGCGCGGTAGGCGAGCCGCCGATGGGCGCAGTCTGTCACCCCGGCAATCCGGGCGTAATGTGCGTGGGTGGCGGCATCCTTGCCGCTTCGCCGAAGGGACATTGCGATCACCCCTGTGCCGCCCGACTCGGCCGGGCGTGCCTAAACGCAGGCCAGATCGCAGATTCCCCCACGCGACGCAGGCCCATTCCGTAACACTTTACGGAAAATTCACCACAATGTCGCCCTTGGAATTGTAAACGAGACCTTAACGAATTCTCGAATTTACATTAATTCCGAATGACTTGCGCCAACCGACGAGGGTGCCGCCGACCTAGGGCGCCCGCAATTCGACGGTGACCGTGCGGGTCCAGCTGTGGCCGTCGGCTGCCCGGTCGTAGACCACCTCGCCGGAATAGGTGCCTGAGGGCCAGTCGTCCTGCGTTGGTATGCCGATGAAGCGGTAGCTGCGGGTCTGGGTGGTGTCGATGGTGGTGCGGTTGTCCGCCAGGATCGTCCCGTCCGGCGCCGTCACCGTCATGCGGATGCTGTCGCTCGACACCACGCCCCACATCTCGGCCCAGAACACCAGTTGCGGGCTTTCGGTCGACAGGGTCGCGCCGTCGTAGTCGCCGGCCCGCATCGCCGCGGCATCGGGCGCCGCGGCCGCGAAGCCCAGGTGGAACGGCAGCCCGGCGAAATAGGGCAGGGCGCCAGCGGTCTCCGGCGACCAGCTCATGATGCCGGCAAGGCCGCAGCCGTCGGCGCGCCGACCGCTGAACGGGTCGATCGGCCGACCGTTCAGCTGCACCTCGAAGTGCAGATGCGGGAACTCGGAGTTGCCCGACTGGCCGACCAGGCCGATCGGCTCGCCGGCGCGGACGTCCTGGCCGTTGCGGACCCGGATCGATCCCTGCCGCATGTGGCAGTACTGGGTGACCTCGCCGTTGCCGTGGTCGATGACCACGCCGTTGCCGCACTCCAGCCCGCTGACCGTCCGGCTGTCCACCGTGCCGCGGCGGTCGGGCTGGCCGTCGCGGGTGGCGATCACCCGCCCCGGCGCCGCTGCCAGCACCGCGACGCCGGCGTCCATGGCCGCATAGTCGGTGACCGCGAAGTCGACGCCGGTATGGCCGTCATAGGTCATCGGCCCGCAGGTGTAGTCGCCGGCCGCGGCCGATGGCTCGGCGTCGAAATAGCTGGCGATGGCGCAGTCGGTGCCGGGGGTACAGGCGACCGGCAGCGTCAGGAACTCGAACGCAGACGACGGGCCGCAGACCAGCGCGGCGCACAGGAATGCGGCGCTACTGGACCCAGATCTCGGCACTGGCACTCTCGCCGTTGGCGTCGATGACGGTGATCCTGGCCTGGCCCGGTCCGTCGGGCCGCCACGCCGTCTGCCGGCTGATCGCGGATGCCGGGATCGGCGCCCCGTTGACCATCCAGACGAACGGCCGCGCGCCGCCGGCCGCGACCAGCGGCAACGGCGCCTGGCCGGACGGGCCGGACGGCAGCGCCACGGTGCTGCCGTCGACCGGGAAATCGATGCGCAGATCCTGGCTGACGCTGATGGTGCCCAGCGGCACGGCCGGGCCAGGCCGCGCGTCGAACGACAGCAGGCGCGACGGCAGGTCGGCGGTCAGCTGGTCGATCACGCCGTCCGGCGCCGGGCCGACCACGCCGCGGCCGGGGTCCGGAATCAGCCCGAAGGCCTGGAACAGGATCGGCGCCGCCGTCGCGTGGCCGGTCCGCTGCGGGCTGGAGTTGCCGTCGGGCCGGCCGACCCAGACGCCGATGGTGGTGCGCGCGTCGTAGCCGATCGCCCAGGCGTCGCGATAGCCGTAGGACGTGCCGGTCTTGTATGCGATGCGCGCGCCGTCCAGGCGGAAGGCGGGGTCGAGGACGTCGTCGGGGCGCGAGGTGCCGGCAAGGATGTCGGTCAGGTACCAGGCGGCGGCCGGGCTGACGATCGCATCGCGCTCGGGCATCGTCGGCGCCACGTCGGCGGCGACATGCAGCGGGCGAACCGCGCCGCCGTTGGCCAGCGCGGCGTAGGCCTGGGTCAGGTCCCACAGCGTCACCCCGACACCGCCCAGCGCCAGCGGCAGCGCCGCGGTGGGGTCGAGGCCGGGGAAGTTCAGCGTCATGCCGCACTGGCGCAGCCGGGTGGCCAGCCGCGTCGGCCCGAGCCGGTCGAGCACCGCCACCGCCGGCACGTTCAGCGAGCGCTGCAGCGCCTCGCGCACGGTCAGCCGGCCGTGATAGCCGCCGTCGAAATTGGTCGGGTCGTAGTCGCCGAAACGCATCGGCGTGTCGTCGATATAGGTCTGCGGGTGCAGCAGCAGGTCCTCGAATGCCATGCCGTAGATGAACGGCTTCAAGGTCGAGCCTGGCGAACGCACCGCCTGCACCAGGTCGACCTGTCCCTCGCGCGCTTCCGCGAAGAAGTCGCCGGAGCCGACATAGGCGCGCACGGCGCCGGTGGCGTTGTCGACCACCAGGATGGCGACGTTGGCCTGCGGGTCGAGGTCGGTCAGTGCCCGCTGGGCGAGGTCCTGCATGGCGCGCTGCAGGCGGCCGTCGATGGTGGTGTCGATCACCGGCGCCGGTCCGCCACCGGCCGTCGCCTGCGTCACCAGCCGCTGGGCCAGCTGCGGCGCGTCGAACGGCATCGCGGTCCGGCCGGTCGGCAGGGGCTCCTCCAGCGCCTCGGCAAGCTGGCGCGCGTCGATCACGCCATAGTCGAACGCCCGGCGCAGCACCTTCTCGCGCGCAGCCAGCGCCGCGGTCATGTCGCGGTCCGGCCGCCAGCGGGTGGGCGACTGCGGCAGCACCACCAGCATCGCCGCCTCGCCCGGCGTCAGCGCGTCGGCCGGCTTGCCGAAATAGGCATAGGAGGCGGCCTGGATGCCCTCCAGGTTGCCGCCATAGGGCGCCAGCGTCAGGTACATCGCAAGGATCTCTTCCTTGCTGTAGTGCAGCTCCAGCTGGATCGCCCGCGCGATCTCGATCAGCTTGGAGCCGAGCGTGCGCGGCCGCGGCTCCAGCAGGCGCACCACCTGCATGGTCAGCGTGGAGCCGCCGGAGACCGCCTCGCCGCTTGCCACCATCTGGCCGAAGGCGCGGGCCAGGGCCAGCGGGTCGACACCGGGGTGCGACCAGAAACGCCGGTCCTCATAGGCGACCAGCATCTGCAGGTAGAATGGCGTGACGTCGTCGACGGTGGCGGGCAGGCGCCACATCTCGTCGGAGCTGGTGAAGGCGCGCAGCACCGTGCCGTCGGCATCGCGCACCACCGCCGAACGATCCTGGTAGCGGTCCAGCACCGGCGGATAGAGCCGGTCGAGGATCGCCCCGGTCCCCAGCGCGACGAGGCAGAGGCCGGCTGCGCCGATGCCGAGTCGGCGCAGCCAGCGTCGCAGGGCCATGGTTCAGCGCGCCTCGATCACCAGGCGGCCCATCTCGGTGCGCGCGTTCAGCGACGGCGTGTACATGTCCTCGACGAACGAGGGCGGCAGCACGAAGTCGCCGGGCGTCACCGCGCGGGCCAGATAGGCCACCCGCACGGTATTGGACGATTCGATCGCGGCCACGAAGCGATCGTCGCGCATCTCGACATGCTCCGGATAGGACAGGTCGAGCTCCTGGCTCAGCTCCTCCAGGCCGCGGCTTTCGCCGATGCGCGGGTTCTCGATCTCCAACCCGGCCGGGACCAGGTCGACGATCAGCATGTCGTAGGTGAAGTCGCCCTGCGGCTTCACCTCGACCAGCACGACGACCAGGTCGTTCTGGCTCAGGGTCTCGGTCGCCGGATCGAACGGCGTGCCGTCGACCCGCATGAAGCTGCGGGTGATGGTCATGCCGTTGGCCTCCGCCGGCCGCGGTGCCGAAGGCACGCCGCGCACCGTGACCGCGCTGCGCACCAGGCTGTCGCCGATGTTGGCGATACGGATGCCGCCGGCCAGGTCGGCGAAGCTGGGGATCAGATCCAGCGGCGTGGTGGTCGGCGCCTGGGGCACGCCGTCGACCGACAGCTCCATCGCCTCCTGGCCTTCCAGCAGGGCATGCGCCGCCAGCAGCAGCCAGGCGTTCTCCTGGGTGCTGGTGTAGCGCGACCGGCTGAAGGTCAGCGCGGCCTCGTCCGCCATCTCGAACCAGCGCTCGTCGCGGATGCCGGCCTCGGCCATCAGCGCCACCAGGGCGGCGCTGTCGCGCAGCTCCGAGCCGTAGTCGCGCAGGGTCACCCCGGTGATCCGCGGCTGCTCCGCCTGGTCGAAGGCGTATTCCGAGCGGCCGAGGTCGCCGTAATTGGCCAGTGCGACGCCGAGCTGGCCGCGGGCCAGCGGGCTCTGGAAGCTGGTCATGCAGGTGTCGGCATAGTAGCGCAGGTCGCCGATGTCGGCTTGCCCCGCCCGCGCCAGCGTGTACAGCGCATAGGCCGCCGCCGGACGGCAGCTGTTGCGGCTGTCGTACCAGGTGACGTAGTCGGCCAGCCAGTCCAGGCCGCGCTGGTAGGCACGGTCGGGCACCGGATAGCCCTGCTCGCGGGCCCGGGTCAGGAAGTCCATCACATAGGCGCTGAGCCAGGCATCCTCCGAGCCATAGGGGCTCCAGCGCGAGAAGGCGCCGGACCAGGCCTGGTAGGACATCAGCCGGCCGATGGCGCGGCGGATCCGGTCGTCGACGTTGACCGGCTGCTCGTCGTCGTCGCCCCAGGCCTCGGCCACCTCGGACAGGTAGAGCAGCGGCATGGCGCGACTGGTCACCTGCTCGGCACAGCCATAGGGATACTGGTCGAGCGCACGCACCAGCCCGGGCACGTCGAAGTTCGGCCGGGTGCTGAAGCTGGCGGCCAGCTCCGGCGTGTCGGGCAGGTACTCGTCGTAGAGCGCGTCGTCGACCAGCAGGGTCTGGCCCGGCTGCAGCAGGCCGGAGATGCGGTCGGTCACATAGGGCTGCGCCGCCCGCACCGCGATCTGCCAGGACCGGTCGATGGCGAAGCCGTCGGGACCGGCCAGCGCCAGGGTGACGTCGCCGATGCCGATGCTGTCCGCGGTCACCACCATCTCGGTGCTGAACCGCTCGTCCTCACCCAGCTGCACCTGGAAGCTGCCGGCGTCGTCCAGCGCCAGCGGGCCGTAGACGCGCAGGTCGACCTGGTAGGTGCCGGCCGGGCCGTCCACGTTGTGCAGGCTGACCGTGATCTCGGCCAGGTCGGAGGGCGCCAGCACGCGGGGCAGGGCGACCTCGCTGACCACCGGGTCGCGCACCGTCAGCGGCTGGTCGGCGGAACCGACGGAATCGGCGCTCCAGGCCACCGCCATCAGGCGCAGCTCGCCATTGTAGTCGGGGATGTCGAGCGGCAGGGTGACCCGGCCGCCCTCGCCGACGGTGACGATGCCGCTGTACAGCGCCACCGTGCGCACGGTGCGGACCGGCGGGGTCGCGCTCTGCTCGTCGAGCAGGGCCTCGTCCTCGCCGTCGCCGCCGAAACGCAACTGGCCGCGCCGGCCCTCGCTGACGATCAGCTGGCCGTACAGGTCGCGCATCTCCAGGCCCAGCCGGCGCTGGCCGTAGTAGTAGTCGACCGCGTCGGGCGATTCGAACCGGGTCAGCAGCAGGATGCCCTCGTCGACCGCGGCAAGCGTCAGGAAGGCCTGCTCGCCCTGGTCGAGGCCGGCGATCTGCATGTCGAGATCGAAGGTGCCGCGCGGACGCACGACATCGGGGGTCTCCATGGTGACCGTCAGGGTGCGGTCGGTCATGTCGACGGCCATCCACGACACGCCGACGGCGCGCCCGGGGCCGAACACGCCGCGCGACGGATCGATGTCCTGGCCGGCGCGGTACAGCGTCGCCAGCGCATAGGCGCCGACGCCCCAGTCCTCGCCGACGCTGAACTCGACCACGTTGCTGCCCTGGGTCAGGGCGACGTTGCGGGTCTCGATCACGCCGTCGTTGGCGATCGCAAGCAGCGCCTCGCCGGCATAGGGCGCCTCGATGGCGATGCGCGCCGTCTCGCCGATCGCATAGCTGTCCTTGTCGAATGCGATCTCCAGCTGGTCGGGCGTGTCGCTCTGCCCGCGCGCCACCCACCAGCCGGCGCTGAACCGCACGCTGCTGGCCGCGCCGCTGATCGGGTCGAACACGTAGAGGCGGTAGCGGCCCCACTCGACCGGCAGCGTCAGCGCGGCCGGCTGGTCGGCGGCGACGGTGATCGCACCGTCGGTCACCGGGACATCGTAGACGCTATACTCGTAGTCCCAGTAGCCGCGCCACCACCAGTAGTAGTTGTACTGCTCCTTGACCAGCTCGTAGCGCAGGTCGGTGCCGGCGATGCGGTTGCCGTCGCCGTCGAGCAGGATGACCTGGAAGCCGGCGTCGCTGTCATACTCGACCGAATAGTCGAACTGCGGGGCGATGCCGATCGACGGCCGGTCGCTGCGCACCGGTAGCGTGATGCTGCCGTTGACCGGGCGGCCGCCGACATCGAACACCGAGGCACGGATCACCGCCTCGAGCGGCAGGGTCGTGTCGGGCAGCTCGTCCAGCGACAGGAAGATGCGGCCGTGCCCGCCCTCGTCGGTGTTGGCGAAGTCGAGCGGCTCGCGGATCGGCTCGAAGCTTTCCTGCGCCATGCCGAAGCTGTAGTCGGGGAACTCCGGCCACGGGCTGTAGTCCTCGCGCAGCAGCACGGTGGCCTCGCCGGGCAGGTCGACCGCCGGCGCGCCGTACAGATACTGCGCCGAGACGTCGATGGTGGTCGCGCTGCCGGGCCGCACCGCGTCCTGGTCCGCGGTGATGTCCAGCCTGATCCGGACCGGAACGAAGTCTTCGACCTGGAACCGGACCTCGCCGACGGCGTCGCCCTCGGGATCGACATAGGCCTGCACCGTCCACGTGCCGGAGTAGGCCGACGCCGACAGGTCGTAGTCGTAGCGGTAGCTGCCCAAACCCTGGTCATGCAGGATCTGGCGCTCGGCCTCGATGCCGTCGGGGCGCAGCAGCAGCACGGTCAGCGGCATGTCGGTCATTGCGCGCGCATGCGCGTCGCGCAGCAGCCCGGTCACGTGCACCGTCTCGCCGGGCCGGTAGACCCCGCGCTCGGTATAGAGATAGCCGTCGATCGGTCCGGGCGTGGCCCGGCCGGCGACGCCGCGGTCGGACAGGTCGAAGGCGGAGCCGACCAACGACAGGAAGGCGAAGTCGGCCTCGCCCTCGCGCGCCTGCACCATGCCAGGGCGGCGGCCGCCCTCGCCGGCGACCAGCCCGGCACCGAAGGCGACCAGGCCGTTGTCGTCGCTGACGCCGCTGCCCAGCACCTCGTTGTTGCGGGCGATCAGGTCGATGGTGACGCCGGCCAGCGGTCCGCCGGTCTGCAGCGAGCGCACGGCAACGTGCAGCCCGTCGGCGCCGGTGAAGCTGGTCAGGCCGATGTCGGAGATGATGACCCACTGCGTCGCGCGGTCGTCGTAGTAGTAATACTCGTCCTCGTTGTCGGTCTTGATCGCGGCGACGACCAGATAGACGCCGGGCTCGGGGTCGGTCAGCACCTCGTCGATCGGCAGCCCGGTTGTGACCTCGCGGTTCTCGACCCGCTCGATCGGCATCTCGCCGTGCCAGACCAGCTCGCCGGCGTTGTCGCGGACGTCGTCGACGTCCCAGCCGTCCAGCGCGTCGCCGACGCGCTCGCGCACCACCTGGTCGATCAGATTGCGGTCGTTGATGCGCAGCACCTCGACCTCGACCAGGTCGACGTTGACCGTGGCCAGCGGCAGCGTGCCCTCGCCGCCGCGCGGCAGCACGTAGGCCGAGCCGCGGAAGCTGGCGGCCGGCGTGCGGTTTTCGACCGACAGCGCGTAGGTGAAGTCCTCGAAGGTGCGCTCGCTGGTGGCGCCCGAGGGCAGCCCGGCCAACACCGTGATGTTGTAGGTCTCGCCGTGGCGCAGGCCGTTCAGGCACAGGCTGTAGCCCTCGACCGACATTTCGAACGGTTCGGCCGGCTCCAGACGGATGTAGGGGGACAGGTCCGCGGTGCGCGGCTGGGGCAGCGGCTGGGTGAATTGCACGCAGGCGCGCGGGTCGTCGCGGTCGGAATAGGTGTCGACATAGGCGGCGCGGAACCCGTATTCGCGGCGCAGGAAGGCGGCATGCTCGTCGACGTCGGGATCGAAGCGGATGGCATTGGCGGCGTCGAAGGCGTCGGCGGCCAGGGTGTACTCGTCAAGAAATTCGAGCAGGTCGCCCAGGTCGACCAGGGCGTCGGCGCGGCGCCGGTCGGTGTCGGCGGTGCGCCAGGCGTTGTAGGTTGCCGCAATCGCCTCGGGCGCGTTCGGGCTGTAGTTGCGCCACGCGTCGGCGAGGTCGCGCCACAGGGCATAGCTGTCGTCGCCGAGGCCGGCGGCGATTTCCAGGCTGTCGATCGCGGCGGAGACCTGGTCCTCGGCCAGCTGGCGTTGGCCGCGCGGCAGCCACTGGTCGGCCGCGCCATAGGTGTCCCGCCCGGTTTCGTCGATGTGAGCCATCAACCGGTCGCGGTAGTCGTCGGCCTGGGCCGCGAAACGCGGCGCCTCGAATGCCTGGGCCGCGCCGGCAATGGTCAGGCCGGCAACCAGCAGCAATCTTGCGCACATTCGCACGACAGACATGAACACCTCCGCCAATTCGATCCCTTGCTTCGACCCTAGCATTTGGAATGCGACGAAATCATGGTCCGTATCCGTTGGTTCGCGGCCCTGTTGCCTGTAGGATATCCTGCAAACATCAGGACCGGTGCCATGCGAATCTTGACGCCCCTCGCCGCAATCGCGGCCCTGCTCCTCTCGGCGCCGCTGGGCGCCGAACAGCCGCCGCCGGAAGGGGCGACCGGCCTCGCCCATGGCGAGGTCGTGCGGACCGAATCGTTCATGGTCGTCGCCGCCAACCCCTACGCCACCGAGACCGGGGTGTCGATTCTGCGCGCCGGCGGCAGCGCGGTCGACGCCGCCATTGCGGTGCAACTGGTCCTCAACCTGGTCGAGCCGCAGTCGTCGGGGCTGGGCGGCGGCGCCTTCATGCTGGCCTGGGATGCCGGCACCGGCGTGCTGGACGCTTATGACGGGCGCGAGACCGCACCGGCCGAGGCCGGCGAGTCGCTGTTCATGGGCGACGACGGCGAGCCGATGGGCTTCTGGGACGCGGTCGTCGGCGGCCGCTCGGTCGGCACCCCCGGACTGCTGCGGCTGCTGGAGCGCGCACACAGTGACCATGGCCGGCTGCCCTGGGCCGAACTGTTCGAACCGGCGATCGAGCTGGCCGAGCAGGGCTTCATCGTCTCGCCGCGCCTCAACGCATTGATCACCGAGGACGAGCATCTGGCGCGCTACGAGACGGCGCGCAGCTATTTCTACAACGATCGCGGCGAGCCGCTGCCGGTCGGCCACGTCCTGCGCAACCCGCGCTATGCCGACCTGTTGCGCACGATCGCGACGGAGGGCGCCGATGCCTTCTACAGCGGCTCGATCGCCTTCGATATCGTCACCGCGGTGCGCAACGCGCCCGACAATCCCGGCCTGCTCAACCTCGACGACATGACGCGCTATGCCGCCATCCGCCGCGATCCGGTGTGCGCGCCCTACCGGGTCTGGCGCATCTGCGGCATGCCGCCGCCGACCTCGGGCGGGGTCACGCTTCTCGAGATCATGGGCCTGCTGGAGCGCTTCGACATCGCCGCGCTCGATCCGGGCTCGGCCGAGTTCGCCCATCTGTTCGCGGAGGCCGGGCGGCTGGCCTTCGCCGACCGCAACCTCTACATCGCCGACCCCGGCTTCGTCGACGTGCCGGTCGAAGGGCTGCTCGACCCGGCCTACCTGGCCGAACGCTCGCGCCTGATCGATCCCGACAAGGACATGGGCGAAGCCGCCGCCGGCACGCCGGACCGGCAGCAGGGTTGGAACTTCGAGCCCGGGGTCTCGTTGGAACTGCCGTCGACCAGCCACATCTCGATCGTGGACGCCGACGGCAATGCCGTCGCCATGACCACCTCGATCGAGAGCGCATTCGGGTCACGGGTGATGGTGCACGGGGTGCTGCTCAACAACCAGCTGACCGATTTCTCGTTCCGGCCGGAGGATGCGGCGGGGCCGGTCGCCAACCGGGTCGAGCCTGGCAAGCGGCCGCGGAGCTCGATGGCACCGACCATGGTGTTCGATGCGGACGGGCGGCTGGTGCTGGTGGTGGGCTCGCCGGGCGGCAGCCGCATCATCGGCTATGTCGCGCAGGCGATCATCGCGGCGCTCGACTGGGGGCTCGATCCGCAAGCCGCGGTCGCGCTGCCACATCTCGGCAACCGCAACGGCAGCACCGACCTGGAGGAGGGCACCGCTGCCGCCGACCTGGCGGACGCGCTGGAGGCAATGGGGCACGACGTGCGCGTGATGCCGTTGAACAGCGGCCTGCACATGATCAAGATCGACGGCGACGGGCTGCTTGGCGGTGCCGATCCGCGGCGCGAGGGGATCGCCCGCGGCGATTGACGGGTCGACGCCGGCCGGCTCCGTCCGGCGGCGGCGTCAACGAGGGAGAAAAGACCAGATGTCTCGATTTGTCCGGGCGCTCGGCCCGGTGCTGCTGGCAGGGGCGGCAGCGGTTCTCGGATCGTGCAACACGGGCGGCCAAGCCCCGGGGGGCGGTGGCCAGTCGGCCGGCGGCGGCCAGTTCCAGCCACAGAACGACCGGCCGGTGTGCCGGCTGTACCGGACCGACGGCGCCGCGTGCGTCACCATGGAGCAGCTGCCGATGCACCCGGCGCAGACCGACCAGGGCTATGCCACCCAGCTGACCTGGGTGCTGACCAACCAGTGCGAATATCCGATGCAGGTGAGCTGGGGCTGGCAGCCGGGCACCACGGTCGGGCAGTCGGTGCTGGTGCAGGGCCAGTCGGCCGAGGCGACCTGCCTGTGGAACTACGACCCCGGCTGCGAAGGCAAGATGGAGTTCACTTACCGTTGCTCGCAGGTGCCGTGAGGCCGGCGTCCGGCGTCGCGGGCGGCGGCGGGACGGGGCAGGGGCGTTAGGCCGCTTCCTGCTCCGCCGCGGTGCGGCCCGGCTTCTCGCCGAGGCCATCCGGGGCCGCCAGCATCATCGCGGTCTGCCGCGGCGCCGCCGGCGCTTCGGTCGGCGGGTGGTCCTCGTCCTGGTGGTCGGCGAGCGGCAGCTCGAACGACACCGTGGTGCCCTGCTTCGGCGCGCTCTGAATGGTCACCCGGCCGTTGTGCATCGCGACCAGGCGCTGGGCCAGCGCCAGGCCGAGGCCGGTGCCGCGGGTCTCGTCCGAGAGCTGGTAGCGGTTGTCGGCCTGCTCGAACGGTTGGAACACCCGTTCGAGGTCGGCCTCCGACATGCCGATGCCAGTGTCGGCGACGCGGACCACGGCGAAGCCGTCCTGCGCCTCCGCCGATACGGTGATGGTGCCGCCGGCCGGGGTGAACTTGACCGCATTCGACAGCAGGTTGAGCACCACCTGCTTGATCGCCTGCTCGTCGGCCCAGATCGCGGGCAGCTCGTCGGGAATCTCGGTGACCAGCCGCAGCTGGTTGTCGATCGCCCGCATCTCGATCACCCGGACCATGCCGTGCAGCAGCCGCTGCAGCGAAAGCACGCGCGGCGCCAGCTCCATCTTGCCGGCCTCGATCTTGGAGATGTCGAGGATCTCGCCGATCAGGTGCAGCAGGTGACGGCCGCTGGCGTGGATGTCGCGGGCATAGTCGCGGTACTTCGGGTTGCCGACCTTGCCGATGATCTCGTCGCGGATCATCTCGGAGAAGCCGAGGATCGCGTTGAGCGGGGTGCGCAACTCGTGGCTCATCGTCGCCAGGAAGCGGGTCTTCGCCTGACTCGCCGCCTCGGCGCGGCGGCGCAGCCGATCCGCCTCGCTGCGCGACAGCTGCAGCCGCTGCCGGTTCTTCTCGACGTTGGCCAGCAGCGAATTGGCGGCGTCGACCAGATGGCCGATCTCGTCGCGCTCGTGGCCTCTGGGCGGCTCGATCGCCACCGCGTCCGGCCGGCGCGGGTTGATCGCGCCGAAGGCGCGCACCAGGGTCAGCAACGGCTTGGTCAGCGTCTGGTAGAAGATCGCCGCGATGATCACCGACAGCACGGCCGCGCGGACGATACCGTAGACGATGGCGCGCTTGGCCCGGACCAGGAAGGCCTCGCCGCTGATCAGCGGGTCGAGCGTGATCGCGACGTTGCCGACCTCCGACGGCGACTCCGGGTTGACCGTCAGCGGCAGCGTGATCGCCTGCTTCTCGCTGAACAGAAGCTCGGCCAGCCAGGACGATTCGCGCGGCGGGCGCTGGATCGCGGCCAGCGGCTCGCCGAAATCGGTGGTGATCACCACCTCGACCACGGCCTCGTGCGCGAACAGGCCCGAGGCCACCTCGCGGGCCAGCGACTTGTCGACCATAAACGCCGCCTGCGCGGCCGGCTGGCGCACCGTGGCCAGCAGCTGCTGCGCGGAATGGCCGATCTCGGCCCGATGATCGAAATAGTCCTCGACGATCTGCGCGATGGTCAGCAGCAGGCCGACCACGCACACGGCGGCCACCACATAGCCGGCCTGCCGCGCGGCGATGCGCTGGAAGAAGCTGATGGGACGCAGATTCCTGTCACGCTGGGGCGACTGCCCGAACCGATTGTCCATGCTCATTCAGCGGCCCCCCCTGCCGCCGGGCAAGCACTTATCGGCCGGCACACGCCACCCTGGCCTGGGCGAATTCCGCGACGACGTCGGGGTTCGCCACGGCATACTCGTCGCGGAACCGCACGACCAGATGCCACGTCGCCTGCACTTCGCTGCGGAACATGGTATCCGCAATGCCAAGCACCGACATCGCCTGGCGGAACGTCGCCGCCGGCGCCAGCACGGCATCGACGCGGCCGTACTGCAGCAGCTGTACGAGCTGGGCCTCGCTCGTCGCCTCGGCAACCGAACGGAAGCCGAGTTCCGACATATGCTGCTTCAGCCCGTACTGACCGGGCACCGCAATCGAGGCCTGGTCCTGGAACGACATGTCGTCGTGGCGCAGCGCGCTCGCCGCCGGGAAGAACCAGGCCCATTCCTGCGGCATGATCGGCGCCGCATAGCTCGGCAGGTCGGGAAGCTGGCCCTGGAAATTGTCCAGGATGGCGCTGGCGACGCCGTTGGCGAACATCAGTTCGGCCCGCCGCGGCGGCATCGGCGCCATCTGATAGGTCAGGCCCATCTCCAGGAAGATGCAATCCAGCAACTTGACGACGTCCGCCGGCACCATGTTGCTCTGCGACGCGATCTGCAGCGCCCCGGCACGATCCGGCGACAGAACGATGAGCTGGTTCGAGTCCTGCGCCGGTGCCGTTGCCGGCAAGACCACCACGGCGGTGATCGCGGCGACGAAGCCGTGGCGCAACCTTGCTAAGACGTCCTGAACCATAGGTGTGTTGTTCGGTCTTGCTCAGCGGTGAACGGGCCAAACCGGCGCCGCACGGTTCCTGCGCGAACTCGGTCGGTATCGAAAGGCGCCTTGCCTCAATTTCAGCACAAAGATGCCTCAGCGATCTTCGCATGGAACTCCTCGCTCCACGCAGTGTCAAGTCGAAGGTTTGCCTGGCGGAGGCCAGTGTCGTTAACGGATCATTGAACGGTAAATGAAGGCTTAATTCGGGACGGGGATTCGGCCGCCCCGGCCGGCCTGCCGATGGTAACATGGGCGGGAGCGGAGTCGGCGGCGAGGAAGAGGGAGAGGGCGGTGAGCCACATCTGCGCAATGGCAGAATCCTTTCATTTCCCACGTGTTACGGGCAACACCGGATCGCCGGGCCGGTTGCTGCGACGGGCGCTGACGGCGGCCGGCGTCGCCGTCGCGGCCGCTTTCGCGGTCGTCGCCGGACCCACTGTTGCACAGGCGCAACTATGTGAGTCGAATCAGTCACAGCTCACCCAGGCGATCGGTGACTCGCAGTCCGCGCTGGACCGCGTCTCGGGCAGCCTCGACCAGTTCGGCCGCGCCCTGATCAGCCCGCGCACCGGCCCGGTCGATGCCACCAATATCGTGGCGGCGCGGGCGAATCTCGACGCCTTCATCAATGCGCTGACCGGTTTCAGCACGCAGGTCGACCAGGTCGGCCAGTCCTGCGGCCCGCAGTTCGCGGCCGACGCCCAGCGCCTGTCCCAGCTGGTCGACCGCTTCGAGGCGGAGCGGGCGCGGGCGGACCAGCTGCTGGCCGACCACGCGACGCTGAGCGAGTCGGGCGAGCCGCCGCTGAGCCAGGCCCAGATGGAATCGGTGCAGCGCGCGCTGGCCGACCGCGGCCATTACCAGGGCGGCGTCGACGGCCGGTTCGGCCCCGGCACCCGCACCGCCATCGCCGCGTTCCAGCAGGCCGGCGGCATGGCGCCGACCGGCTATCTGACGCCGGAGCAGCTGACCACGCTGACCCAGCCGGGCGGCGTTGCACAGGGCACGCCTGCCGCCCCGACGCCGACGCCGACCCCGACGCCGCCGCCGTCGGGCCTGCCGCCGGCGCCGCAGGTCGGCTCCGCACAGCCGCAGGGCCCGGCCAGCGTCGAGGCGCAGCAGATCTGCAACCAGAACATCGCCGAGGTGAACAACGCGGTGCAGCGTACCGGCGAGTTCCGCGACCAGGTCAATACCCGTATCACCGACTATCGCCGCGCGATCCGCGGGCCGCGGGTGCCGCCGATCGACGGCGAGGCCGGCGCCCGGATCGTCGCCGACATCCAGTCCTATCTGAGCGCGCTGCAGGCGTTCCACGACCAGGCCCAGGCCGTGGTCGGTCAGTGCGGCGCCACCTTCGACGACGGCTTTGCCACGCTGTCGGGCCAGCTCGACAGCCTGGCGACGCTGCGCGGCCGGGCCGACCAGCTCAATGCCGACTACGCCGCGCTGATCGAATCCGGCGAACCGGCGATGAGCGAGGAGACCATGCGCCGGGTGCAGACCGGCCTGAAGAACGGCGGTCACTATAACAGTGTCATCGATGCGGTGTTCGGGCCGGGCACCCGGGCGGCGGTCCGCGCCTATCAGGCCTCGATCGGCGCGCAGCAGACCGGCTTCCTGAACGCCACGCAGATCGCCGCGCTGGAGCAGGCGGCGGTCCAGCCGACGCCGCCGGCGCCGACCCCGCCCACCCCGACGCCGCCGACGCCCAACGTGCCGACGCCGCCGACGCCGAACATCCCGGGGCCGGAGGTCGCGACGCCGCAGCCGCCACCGCCGCCGCCCGGCACCGGCGTCCAGGACGGCGGCGACCGGCCGCGGATCGCCGACGTGCGTCGCCTGCTGTCCGAGGATCTGGCCGGGCGCCAGCCGCCGCTGCCGGTCAGCGGTGTGCGCCCCGGCGACGGCCGCTACGGCGACCTGTGGTGGCGCGCCCGCGACGACCTGGCCCGCGGCCAGCAGCAGCAGACGGTCGACCAGCGCCTGACGCTGTTTGGTGCCGCCTATCTGGACCGGGGCGCGGAGTCGCTGTCGATGGTCGATGCCCATCTGGTGGTCGGCGACGCGTTCGCACGCCTCGGCCTGTTCGGCGACGCCGCCTTCCACCTGCAGCGGGCCTGGGACATCTGGTCGGGCCTGGACCGCGACGAGCCCGAGGAGCGGGCGATCCTGCTGGAGCGCCTCGCCGCCGCGCGGCTGGCCCAGGCCACCGTCAACGGCACGGTCGGCGATGCCACCTTCGACGACCTGCTCGGCATGCTGACCGAGGCGCGGGCCGCGGCCGGCAGCGGCGACGACGGCAACCAGCGCCTGCGCCAGGACATCGCCGACCGGCTGGCCGACCTCTATGCGGCCGCCAACCGCGAGCCGGAGGACGCCGGCGTCGCCGCCACGATCCGGGCCCGCTATGCCGGCTGAGACGGCTGCCGGAATCGGATCGCCCCGGCACGGGGAACCGATCGCGCCCTGAGCCGTTCACGACCCACTGTCCCGGTGGCCGGTGCCGGTCGGGGATCGGCGCCGGCGGCGCGGCGGGAACACCCGTCGCCGCCGCTGCCACCGCGGGACGCAGCGTGGGGAGTGATCCATGTCCGTCTCAAACAGCATGCGGCCGGAGTCCGGCGCCCGTGCGATTTCCGTCAACGTCGCCGACCACGTCCGCCGCGGCCGCCTGGCGGCGCTGCTGTGCCTCGGCACCTGTCTGGCCGGCGCGGTCCCGCTGGCGGCCCGGGCGCAGACCTGCGACCAGAGCCAGGTGCAGCTGACGCAGGCGATCGTCGATTCGCAGACCGCGCTCGACCGGATCGACCAGGCGCTCAATGGCTTCGGCGGTCAGCTGATCGCCCCGCGCAGCGAGGCCATCGATGCAACCCAGGCCGTCGCTGCCCGCGACCGGTCCAACGAATTCACCGCCGCGCTCGACGATTTCGGCCGGCAGGTCGCCCCGCTTGCCGATGCCTGCGGGGCCGGGTTCAACGCCGACGTGCAGACGCTGCACGCCACCATCGACCGGTTCCGCGCCCAGCAGGCGCGGGCGGAGCAGCTGCTCGCCGACCATCAGGCGCTGCTCGATTCCGGCGAGCCGCCGCTGACCCAGGCCGACATGGAGGCGGTTCAGCGCGGGCTGGCTGCCACCGGCTTCTACCAGCAGCCGGTCGACGGCCGGTTCGGCTCGGGCACCAGGGCGGCGATCCGCTCCTACCAGGCAGCCCGCGGCTATCCCGCAACCGGCTATCTGACCGCCGGCCAGCTCCAGGAACTGATGGCTGCCGCCGAGACCGGCCAGCCGCAGCAGACGGTCGACGTCGTCGGCCTGCCGCCGGCGCCGACCACCGAGGGCCAGCCCGCCCCGGTCGAGCCGGTCAGCGACGAGGCCCGTGCGATCTGCGCCGCCAACGTGGCGCAGTTGAGCAGCGCGGTCGACCGTACCCGCGACTATCGCGAGGAGCTCAATCCGCGTGTCGGCGACCTGCGGACCATGCTGCGCGGGCCGCGCATTCCGGCCTTCGACGCAGCCGAGGGCAGCCGGATCGCCGGCGGCATCGACAGCTATCTCGACCAGCTCGACGTGTTCCATGACCAGGCGGAGCAGGTCGCCGGCCTGTGCGGCGACGAGTACGACGTGGCGCTGGCGTCGCTCGGCAACCAGGTCGATTCGCTCCGGTCGGTCCAGCAGCGCGCCGAGCAGATCTCGCGCGACTACGACGCCCTGGTCGCATCGGGCGAGCCGGCCATGTCTCGCGAAGAGATGGTCGAGGTGCAGCAGGGCCTGCAGGCGCTGGGGCACTATTCGGGCGGCATCGACGCCTTGTTCGGGCCGGGCACGCGCAACGCCATCCGGTCCTACCAGGCGGCGATCGGCGCAAGCCAGACCGGCTATCTGACCGGCGAGCAGATCGCCGACCTGCGCGGCGAGGCGGTCCGCCCGGCGGTGACGCCGGTTGCCGAGAGCGACAGCGAGCCCACGCCGGCGGCGCTGCCGGCGGGGGACGTGCTTCCGGCAGTCCGGGCCCATATCGTCGAGGCGTTCGCCCGGCCGGTCGTCGATCGGCCGCTGTCCGGGATCGACCGCGGCGACGGCGGGTCCGGCGTGATGTGGTGGCGACTGAGCGACGGCCTGGCGAACGGCGACGCGACGCCGGTGATCGAGGACCGCCAGGCGCTGATGGGCGCCGTCTACTTCGATCACGGCGCGGATTCGCCGGAAATGGTCGACGCCCACCAGCTGATCGCGGCGGCCTATGCCTCGATGGGCCTCTACGGCGATGCGCAGGTCCATCTGGAGATGGCGCGCGAGACCTGGACCGGCCTCGACCGCGACCGTCCGGCGGAACTGGCCGCGATCCTCGAGCGGCTCGCCTCGGCACGGCTGGCCCAGGTGGTGGCCGGCAGCGAAAAGCCGACCGGGGCTGACGTCGAGGCGATCAAGACCCTGCTCGTCGAGGCACGGTCCGCCGCCGAGGAAGGCGGCGCCGACGGTGTCGGCGCCATGGCGATCGACCGTATGGCCGACCTGCACGCCGCCGCCGGCCGGACGGCCGACGACGCCGAGGTCGCTGCCGCGCTGCGCGCCCGCTACGCCATGTAGCCCGGCGCCGTCGCGAAACCGCGACTCTTCACGGGGCCCGTCGGTCGAATGGACCGGCGGGCCCTTTGGTTTCCCGTGCGGTCGACGCTATGGCGCGCCGGGCCGCACGGCGAGGATGATGGACCGTCGCGGCGGATGTGCTAGGTCTGTCCTCCGGGTTGCGGATTGAAGGGAGACGGACATGCTGGCGGGACGGATCGCTCTGGCCCTGGCGTTGCTGGGATTTGCAGCAGTGGCGCCGGCGCGTGCCGAGATGGCGCCGGTGCCGCCGTTCGACGACGCGGCGATCGCGGTACGGGAAAATTCCTTCGTCGCGGGCACGAAGATCCTGACCGAATCCGGCTTCAAGAACATCGAGGACATCGTCGCCGGCGACCGGGTGATCTCGTTCGACATCGACGCGCAGCGCACCGTCACCAGCCTGGTCCGCGACGTGACCAGCCGAACCGAGAACGCGATCTACGAGATGGGCATCGGCGGCCAGGTGATCCAGCTCACCCGCGACCACCCGTTCCTGACTACCGACGGCTGGCGCCGAACGATCGAGACGTCGATCGGCGACACCATCATCGGACTGGACGGCGCGCAGTACCGCATCGACACCTGTCGCGTGCGCACCGGCAGCTTCACGGTCTACAACTTCGAGGTCGAGATCACCGGCACCTTCTACGTGTCGGATCTGCGCCTGCTGGCGCACTGAGCCGCGCCACGCCTTGTCCGACCAGCCGATCCCCGAGGCGCAGGCCGCCGGTGATGCGATCCGCGTCGAGGGCGTCAGCAAGGCGTTCGGCGGCATCCATGCGGTGGAAAACTGTTCGCTGTCGGTCCGCCGCGGCTCGATCACCGGGCTGATCGGTCCGAACGGCGCCGGCAAGTCGACCCTGTTCAACATCGTCGCCGGGCTGTACCGACCGGACCGCGGCCGGATCCTGCTGAACGGGCGCCCGGTCGGCGGCCGCCGGCCGCACGAGCTCTACCGCCTGGGCCTGGCGCGGACCTTCCAGATCGCCCACGAGTTCGCCGGGCTGACCGTGCTGGAGAACCTGCTGGTGCCGCCGGCCGAGCAGATCGGCGAACGGCTGTGGTGGGCGCTGCTGCGCTGGGGCGCGATCCGCGCCCAGGAACGCGCCCTGGGCCAGCGGGCGGTGGAGGTGCTGCAGTTCCTCAAGCTCGACCACCT
This sequence comes from Alphaproteobacteria bacterium, assembly GCA_041396705.1. Lineage (NCBI taxonomy): Bacteria > Pseudomonadati > Pseudomonadota > Alphaproteobacteria > Alphaproteobacteria bacterium. Next base: position 35,091 of record JAWKYB010000024.1, on the reverse strand, counting down.
CGCCGGCGAGCCGGCCGGCAGCCTGTCGGGCGGGCAGAAGAAGCTGCTCGAACTCGGCCGGGTGATGATGTCCGACTGCAAGGTCGTGCTGCTCGACGAGATCGGTGCGGGGGTCAACCGCACGCTGCTGTCGGAACTGGCCGGGCTGATCGAGCGGCTGAACCGCGAACGCGGCTACACCTTCTGCGTGATCGAGCACGACATGGACATGATCGCGCGCCTCTGCGACCCGGTGATCGTGATGGCGCAGGGCTCGGTGCTGACCCAGGGCAACATGGACCAGATCCGCGCCGACCCGCGGGTGATCGAGGCCTATCTCGGCGGCAGCGTCCGCAAGGCGGCTGCGCCCGAACCGGCGCGGGCGCAACCGGCAGCCGGCGAGGAGGGCGCCTGGGTGCCGGCATGACCGCGGCCTCGGCCGACGCGGCGCCGATCCTGGCCGCGACCGGCATGGTCGGCGGCTATGGCGGCATGGACATCCTGCACGGTGTCGACCTGGAGGTGCGGCCCGGTGAGATCACCGTCATCATCGGGCCCAACGGCGCCGGCAAGTCGACCGCGATGAAGGCAGTGTTCGGCCTGCTGAACCTGCGCGAGGGCAAGGTCGTCTTCCTCGACCGCGACATCACCAACATGGCGCCGCCGGCGCTGGTGCGGCGCGGCATGGCCTTCGTGCCGCAGGATCGCAACGTGTTCCCGAACCTGTCGGTGCACGAGAACCTGGAGATGGGCGCCTATGTCCGCAGCGACCCGATCGGCGCGTCGCTGGACCGGGTCTACGGCCTGTTTCCGGACCTGGTCGCGAAACGGCGCCAGCCGGCCGGCGAACTCAGCGGCGGCCAGCGCCAGATGGTCGCCATCGGCCGCGCGCTGATGGTCGAGCCGAAGCTGCTGCTGCTGGACGAGCCCACCGCCGGGCTCAGCCCGAAGGTGATGGACGAGATCTTCGAGCGCATCGTCGCCATCAACCGGGCCGGGGTCGGCGTGCTGATGGTGGAGCAGAACGCCCGCCAGTCGCTGGGCATCGCGCACCGCGGCTATGTGCTCGCCACCGGCCGCAACCGCTTCACCGACACCGGCGCCGCCCTGCTCGCCAATCGCGAGGTCGCGGAGGCGTTTCTCGGTGGCTAGGCCCGCGGCATGATGGAGTTCATCAACTTCTACCTGATCCCGGCGGTGGTGCTGGGCAGCATCTACACGCTGGGCGCGATCGGGGTGTCGCTGCTGTTCGGCATCCTGCGCTTCGCCCATTTCGCCCATGGCGACATGATGACCCTCGGCGCCTATCTGGCGCTGACCCTGGTCGCACTGACCGGTCTGCCGGCCATCGTCGTGCTGCCCGTCGCCATGCTCGGTACCGCGGTGGCGGCGGTCGGCATCGACCGGGCGTTCTACCGGCCGTTCCGCGAACGGCCGACCATCGTCGTGGTCATCGCCTCGTTCGGCGTCGCGCTGATGCTGCGCTCGGCGATCCAGCTGATCTGGGGCGTCGAGGTCGAGTCCTATGCCCGCGGCATCCAGCGCCCGCTGTCGGGGCTGGGCGAACTGCGCATCCTCGAGCGCCACATCTACATCGTCGGCATCGCCGCGCTGTTGGTGGTGGCGATGCACCTGTTCCTGACCCGCACCCGGATCGGCAAGGCGATGCGCGCGATGAGCGACGATGCCGCGCTGGCCCGCGTATCGGGCATCGACACCGAACGGGTGGTGATGTGGACCTGGATCATCGGCGCCGGGCTGGCGGCGGCCGGCGGCGTGTTCCTGGCGATGGACACCGACCTGGACAGCTACATGGGCTGGGACCTGCTGCTGCCGATGTTCGCCGCCGCGATCCTGGGCGGCATCGGCCGGCCCTACGGCGCCATCGCCGGCGGGATGATCATCGGGCTGGCAGAAGAGCTCAGCGCCTATCCCTGGTTCGGCACCGAGCCGCTGTTGTCGCCCAGCTACAAGACCGGCGTTGCCTTCGCGATCATGGTGGTGATGCTGATCGTGCGCCCCAGCGGCCTGTTCCGCGGCCGGGTGTTCTGAGCGCGTCTCACGGCCGCGCGCGGAAAACGATGGCGGCGCTTATCGGGTCGAGCTCGATGCGGTCGACCTGCCGGTAGCCGACGGCACTGGCCTCGCTGCCGTCGACCTCGACCCGGCCGGACCCCTCGGCGAGCGCCAGCCAGCCGGCGGTCTGGATCGACACCCGGCGCCCGCCGTCGTCCGGCCCGCGCGCGTTGACGTAGACGGTGGCGTTGTCGAACTGCCGCACATAGACGCCGTCGCCGTCCGGGTCGTAGGTGCGGATGTCGCCCGCCGGCCGGTCGACCGGCGCGCCGATCGGGATCTCGTACTGGGCCGGCCAGTCCATCGCCGCGCCGCCCTGCAGGATGATGTAGCTGTGGTCGCCCTTGGCCAGCAGGAAGCTGCCGGTGGCGAAGGTGCGCGCCCGGTCGCCGTCGACATAGCTCTGGGTTATGACCGCCTGACCGTTGCGCGTCGCGCGCAGCACGCGGTTGAGCTGCAGCTGCCAGTCGCCCTCGGGCAGCGGCGCGTCGTCGCCCCACAGCGCGAAGCCTTCGACCCAGACCCCGTCGGCCTCGTCGAAATAGCTCATGTCCTCGCGGCCGTTGATCCAGCCGCCGACGTTGGGCACCAGCAGGTATCGGCCGAGCTCGTGGCCTGCGAGATAGGCGATATGGCCGCGGATCATCTCGGTCCACATCGCCTCGAACGGCGGGTCGTAGGCCGGCAGGTCCGGCTCCCAGGCCTCGGCCGCGCCGAGGAAGTTCGGCACGTTGATCGAATCCAGGAACACGCCGTCGTTGCCGTTCATGCGCAGCTGCGCCAGCACGGTGTCGTGGTACCAGGCGCGCCAGCCGGCGTCGCCGACGTTCATCAGGTACCAGCCCCAGTCGGTGTTGACCACGCGCCGCCCGGTGGCGGGGTCGTGCCAGAACCACTGCTCCTGCAGCGCCGCGTCGCCCGGATATTCCGGCACCCAGCGGTCGCCTTCGACGATCAGCGTGTCGATGCCGATGCCGTTGCCGAGCCGGTAGTTCAGCACGATGAAGGCCGGGTTGGCGGCCTTCAGCACCGCGGTCTGCGACGCCGTCATCTTCTGCACGCCGGCGAAGTGCGTGGCGGCGAAGCGCAGCTGCGCGTCGGTGACCTGGCCGAACTGGTCGCTGAACGGCATGATCCCGGTGCGGGTCGCCGGCCAGCGCGGGTCGGTCGCGCCGGCGCCGGACGCACAGGCGATTGCGACGAAGGCGGCGAGGGCGAGCGCCGGCAGCGCGGCGGGGCGGGACGTGCGGATCGGGCGTGGCATGGCGTGTCGTCCGGCTGTGGGCATCGCGGCCACGATGCCCGGTGCGCCGCCCGGCGGCCTTGATCTGGCGCATGACCGCCGGCGGCGGTCAATCGTTCACACAACCGCGCGACCGCGACTTCCGCCGCCCTGCCGCCCATGGTTGGCTGGCGACGGTCCCGCCGATGGAGGTTCACGCGGATGCTGCGGACACGCCTGTGCCTGTTCCTGACCGCCGGCGCGCTGGTCGCGCTGGCCGGCCTCGCCCATCGCAACGCGGCCTGGTCCGAGCCGGCGGCACCCGACCCGGCCCGGCCGGTGGTGGTCGAGCTGTTCACCTCGCAGTCCTGCTACAGCTGTCCGCCGGCCGAGGCCTACCTGGGCGAGCTGGCGGGCCGGCCCGGCATCGTCGCGCTGGAATGGCACGTCGACTACTGGGACAACCTGGTCTACGGCAGCGCCGGCCAGTGGCGCGACCCGTTCTCGGCTGCCGCCCATACCGCGCGCCAGGTGGCCTACAACCAGGCCCTGCGCGGCACCGGCGGCGTCTATACCCCGCAGATGGTGATCGGCGGCCGTGCCGAGGCGGTGGGCAGCGCGCGCGACGATGTCGAGGCGGCGATCGCGGCCGCGGCGGGCGAAGCGCGGGCGAGCCTTGCGGTCACGGCCGAGGCCGGCGGGATCGCGGTCGCGCTCGACGGCGCCGCGGCCACGCCGGCGGACGTGTGGCTGGTCCGCTATCTCGTTCGGCGCACCACCGCCGTCGAGCGCGGCGAGAACCATGGCAAGGACCTGACCAACCACCATGTGGTGACCGGGCTCGAGCGCTTGGGCGGGTGGTCCGGCGGCACGGCACGCTTCACCGCCGACCGGCCGGCGGCAGATGAGGGCTGCGCCGTGCTGGTGCAGCCGGCCGGCCTGGCGCCCGTGCTGGCGGCGGCAGCGTGTCCCGCGATGCCGGCAAGCTGAGGGTCGACGCTGCGCGGCCGACCGCAGTGGCTGACGGCAAGCCGGCGCTCCCCGTCGCCGTCGCGCGTGCGGCCGGCGCGCGATCTCGACAATCCTGCACGCGCGCCCCATGTTTGTCGCCGCGGGCGCCTTGGCCCCGCCATGTGCAGGAGGAGATCGCGATGTCCGAGACCAGGCTGGAGAAGGCCGTTCTGGCCGGCGGCTGCTTCTGGGGCATGCAGGACCTGATCCGGCGCCTGCCCGGCGTGGCGAAGACCCGCGTCGGCTATTCCGGCGGCGATGTGGCGAATGCGACCTATCGCAACCACGGCACCCACGCCGAGGCGATCGAGATCCTGTTCGACCCGACCCAGACCAGCTTTCGCGACATCCTGGAATTCTTCTTCCAGATCCACGACCCGACCACGCCCAACCGCCAGGGCAACGACATCGGCATGAGCTACCGCTCGGCAATCTTCTATGCCGACGAGGACCAGCGCCGGGTGGCCGAGGACACCATCGCCGACGTCGAGGCCTCCGGCCTGTGGCCCGGCAAGGTGGTCACCGAACTGGCGCCGCTCGGCCCGTTCTGGCAGGCCGAGCCGGAGCACCAGGACTACCTGCTACGCCAGCCCTGGGGCTACACTTGCCACTTCCCCCGGCCGAACTGGAAACTGCCGAAGCGCGCAGCGGCGGAGTAGGGCCGAGCAGACGGACGGGTCAAATCGGCGCGCTCACAAACACCGCTTCTCGATGATACGCGAGATATCTGGACTGCTGGTCGGTGAACTTGCCCGTATTCCACACGGCCGGTGCTTCTGCAAAGCCAAAGCGCTGCCATGCCAGTTGCTCGAAACCCAGCCTGCGTAGGTCCTCACGATCGACCCGGATCTGAAACCAGCACGCGGCCGCCATCTTCGAAGCTGATATAGCCGCGGTCGAATAGATGATCGGCATCCGGCGTCAGCATCAGGCCATTCATGCCGTCTAATCTCTCGTCGGCGGTCTGGCACAGACGCCAAGGCTTGATGTGACTGGCAATCAACAGGTTTGATTTGTAATGTCTGTCAGTCGGCAAGTTGGCTCCACAGCAGCGACTTCGCGCCGAAACCGGCCTTGCCCGCGACGTGCCTGGATGATGCTTTCACGTTGCGTCTCGCTCAGGCCTGAGTCCCACCCGAAGGGCGGCTTCGACTGCGTCTTCCAGGCGTTCCTTTGACTATGTCAAAGCCGAGACTATTCGCCCCACCGCGTGCCAGCAATTCGGGGCTGTAGTGCGGCATAGCCGTCATCTGCAGCGAACATCTCTTCGGGGATCTCGGCCAGATAGGCATTCTGTAAGCCGTCGCCGGTTGAGGCGTTGATTGGCGCGTATCAAGGCAGCAGAGGGCGAAGCGTTTCGAACAGTCGCCTTCGGGCGAACCGGGCGTAGTGAGAGGCGTCCAATAAACCGGCAGCAGCCAGCCCTCGTCGCTCCAACAGCCGCCGGTGGTGCCAAACTCCTCTGGCTTCGGTGCGGTAAACGCAAACTCGGTGACACGCCCAACATAGGCGATCGTGCCGCCCGCATATGACAACACGAAGTCACCTGGCGCCGCCCGGCGCATGCTGGGACGTAGAACTGATTGCGCCTGCCGTTGCTTAGGCGCTTAGGGCGACCACAGATATCGCCCGTCAATCTCCTGACGGTGCGTCTGCTTGTGATTGACCCACCAGTAACGCGGCATTGACGGGCGGACCTTACACGATCCGCCCGCGGCCGGCTCATCGTCTTCGTACCGTTCACAAACCAGATGCCCCGCTAGTCCACCGTCATGTCGAACTTCTGCGCGTCGAGCGGGTCGGCTTTTGGTGCAGCGGCGTTTGCGCGGGCCATAACGCCCAGCCACCCGGCGGCGACGTCGATGTTGTGGACGATGGCCTCGATCTCGGCCGGGCCGTGCTTCGGGTGGGTCGGCACCATCACCGTGTGCGGTTGAGGATGTCGAGCGAGCGGCGCACATGTCCTTCGCATAGGCGCGGCGACAGTCGCGGTTGGCGTCCATGTTGTATGGGTTCATCGCCGGGTGGCCGGCGCCTTCGCCCATCAACACCTGGTCCCACTCGGTGTAGGTGTGGCGGCCGGTCTTGCCGGCGATGACATTGGGGAACACCGAGACGAAGGTCCTGGCCGCCTCCGCCGTGGGCAGCTGGAACACGTGGGCGGCGCAGTCGTCGTCGGGCGCATTCATTCGCCACCTTCAGCCCGAGGTTGCCTGGGGAAGGTTGCGCCGTCCAGGATCGTCCGCCGCTCCGCCTGCATCGCGGCGATCATGCCGGGCAGGCGGTCGAGCTGCACGTTCAGCATCGCGCCGACCAGCCTTGACGCCCGCCCGCCGTTGTGGGCGAACGGCTTCTGGTCCTTCTCGCGGCCGGTCCAGTAGAAATGGCACGGGTCGATGGCGCAGCAGCGCCCGCTCCGCCAGCGCGTCGTCGGCGGTGCACACGCCGCCGCCCTCGCCGGCGGTCATGTTCTTGTAGAAGTTGAAGCTGAACGCGCCGATGTGGCCGATGGTGCCGAGCTTGCGGCCCTTGTAGCCTCCGCCGACGCCCTGGCATGTGTCCTCCAGCACGTGCAGGCCGTGTCGGCCGGCCACGGCCATGATCGCGTCCATGTCGCAGGCCGTGCCCCCCATGTGCACCGATCACTGCCCGAGTGCGCGGGCCGATCGCGGCCTCGACCGCCACCGGGTCGATGGTGATCGACCTCGTCGACGTCGACGATCACCGGACTGCGCCGGCGGCCAGCACCGAGGTCGCCGTCGCCATATAGGTATGGGCCGGCACCAGCACCTCGTCGCCCGGCCCGATGCCCAGCGCGATCAGCGAGGCGGTCAGCGCGAAGGTGCCGCTGGAGGTCAGGGCCACGTGCTTCGTGCCCAGCCATTCGGCATAGCGCTTCTCGAACCGGTCGCACTCGCCGCCGACCCCGTAGCGGAACAGGGCGCCCGACCGCACCACCTGCGCGAGCGCCTCGACCTCTTCCTCGCCCACGATGTACATGGCCGAATCCTCCCCGAAGATGCGCGGAATTTCCTGGCGACGCGGAACGGGCTTCCGGCTGAGGCCTTTGCTTGGGCGCCGCCGCGGCTTCGGGCGGCGCCAACCGGGTTCCACGTGCGGCGCAGCGTGCCATGGCGGCGGGGGATCGGGCAAGCGATGGCGCGCTGCGGGACGTGCGTCGGCTGACGTGGCGCCGCGGCCTCTGCGGCGGGCGATTGTGGCCGCCCTGCCGCTGTGGCAAGCTTTCCGGGTGGCGGGCACGGGCAGGAAACCGTGTGCCAAAGAGGGCTGGTCCGATGTCCTGCGCGATGCCGTCACGTGAGCCGGATGCCGGCCGATGTCGCCTATGGATGCTGCTGCTCGTCGCGCTGGTCGCGGCGCTTTCCGGCATCGCCGCAACCAAGGCGCAACCGGACGACCCGGTCGCGCCGCGCGCCGACCATCCCCGCCTCTGGCTGACGGCCGACGACCTGCCGCGGCTGCGGTCCTGGGCGACCGCCGACAATCCGATCTGGCGGGACGGGCTGGCGCCGCTCGCGGAGCGGATGAAGGCGGACATGGACGAGGGCCGGGTGCCCGGCGAGGACACCGGCCAGCGCTACTGGGAGGCCTATCCGACCGAAAGCTATGCCGAGCTGTTCGCCTTCCTGTCGCTGGTCGATCCGGACCCGGCGGCGCGGGCGGACTATGCCGCGCGGGCACGGACCCTGCTGATGGACATGATCCGCGAAGCGGCGAAGGGGCCGGCGGCCGGCGAACCCTACCGCGATCCCGAATTCATGGCGCCGTTCAGCGACCGTGCGCGCTGGTGGGGCGAGGCCTGGCCGCTGACCGTCGACTGGATCTACCCGTCGCTGTCCGCCGACGACAAGGCGACGATCCGCCGGGTGTTCCTGCGCTGGGCCGACGAGATCGTCACCGAGGGCTACAACCACCCGACGCCGGTCGGGCTGATTAACGACCCGGCGCTGGTCGCCGATCGCCTGGCGCTGCGCTGGGCGGGGAACAACTACTTCACCTCGCACATGCGCAACCTCGGGCTGATGGCGCTCGCGCTCGACCCGGCCGACGACCCGGGCGGGGAACTCGGCGCCTATGCCGGGGTCGCGGCCGGGGCGCATCTCTACATGACCGACCGGCTCTTGCGTACAGATGCCGCCGGCGGCATGGCGCCGGAGGGGTTCGAGTACAGCCCGCAGGCGCTGGCCTATGTGGCGCAGTTCCACCTCGCGCTCAGGACCGCCGGGGTCGAGGACCCGGCGCGCCTCGGCCCGCAAGTGCTGCTGGACGACAACCCGTTCTGGGACGCGGTGATCCCCGCCCATCTGAACGCCCTCAGCCCGCGCACCACGCTCTTGGAGGGCTACGAATATTGGGGCCCGGTGTACGAGCCGTTCTGGTTCGGCGACGGCGAGCTCTACTGGGCGCCCGACATGATCGCGCTGCTCGGGCCGCTGGCGCTGTACGACCAGGCGGGCGGGAACGAGGCGCGGCTGGAGGCGATCCGCTGGATCGAGACCCACACGCCGATGGGCGGGGAGGAGATGCTGGCGGTCGACCGGGTGTTCTACGCCAGTGGCTCGTCGCTGCTGACCGCCATCCTCTACTTCATGCTGTTCGACCCGGAGGCGCCGGCGGCGGCGGACCCGCGGCCGGCGCTGCCGACGATGCACTTCGCGCCCGGCATCGGGCGGCTGTCGGTGCGCACCGGCTGGGACGAGGACGCGAGCTGGTTCACCTACGGGCTCGGCTGGATCTCGATCGACCACCAGTTCGGCGACGGCAACGGCTTCGGCTTCTACCGCGACGGCGAATGGCTGACCAAGGGGCTGGTCGGCTATGGCGGCGAGTACGGCGACGACGACCCGAGCGACGACTTCTACTACCCCAGTTCCGACCAGCAGAACACGCTGGCGCTGCAGAACGACGAACCGTACTCCAACGTACCCGGCGACTATCGCAGCCAGCTCTACCTGCGCGGCTCGCAATGGGAGTATGTCGCGGCCGGCGATCCGACGATCCTGGCGCTGAGCGTGGCGCCGGGCTTCGCATACGTCACCGGCGACGCGACCAACCTGTACAACTCGGCTGACGAGGGTGCGATGGACATCGCCCATGCCAGCCGGTCGATCGCCTGGCTGGCACCGGACACGATCGTGGTCTACGACCGCGCCGCCTCGCGCACCGCTGGGCGGTTCAAGCGGTTCTGGCTCAACTTCCCCGCCGACGCCGCGGTCGACGGCTCGCGTACCGTCATGACCACCGCCGACGGACAGCGGCTGGTGGTCGACACGCTGCTGCCGGCCGGGGCGGAACCGGTGGTCGCGCCGGTGGATGCGCCGGTCGACACGATGGCGCTGGGCGAGCCGATGCGGTTCAAGCTGATGGTCGAAGCGCCGGGGGATCCAAGCGAGACGCGCTTCCTGCACGTGCTGCAGGGAGCGGACGGCGGCGCGGCCGTGTCGATGCCGGTGGCGCTGGAAAGCGACGACGGCGCATTCGCGGGGGCGGCCGTCGGCGGCGTCGCGGTGCTGTTTCCGGTCGCGCTCGGGGCGCCGCCGGAGCGGTTGCGCTACACCGCGCCGGCGGGCACGACGACGCACCTGGTCGCCGGGTTGGCGCCGGGCGGCGGCTACGACGTGGCGGTCGAGAAGGGAGACGGCGGTGTTTCGGTGATCGTCGCGCCGGGCACGGCGCTGCAGGCGGATGCCGGCGGCGTGCTGCTGGTCGGCAGTCTGCCGGCGCTGATCGATGCCCCGCCGCTGGCGTTCAGCGACGGCGCCGTTGGTGCGGCCCCCGGCCCCGGTGCAGCACCCGATAGCGCCTCCGCAGCGGTGCCGGCGAACGTGACGTCGGCGGCGCCGGACGCGCCGCGGCCGGGCGGGCTGTTCGGGGTGCCGGCGGCGACCGCCGGCAGCAGCGCGGCGGCGTCCGGCGCGGGCACGATCGTCTTCGAGACATATGACGAGGCGCTGGGCTCGCGACGGCTGTGGCGGCAGGACGCGGCGGCGGGCGCGACCGCCGCGGACGTGACGCTGGCGCTCGACGCCGCGGGCGGACAGGCGCCGGACGACTGGATCGGGATCGCGCCCGACGGCGAATGGCTGCTGCTCGGCACCCAGCGCTTCGATCCCGAGTGCGCCGGCTGGCCGTGCTTGGCCGTGGCCGCGGCCGACCTCTCGGCCGGCGAAGCGGTGCGCACGCCGGCGGGCGTGGTCCATCCCGAGGGCTTCGGCGCGATCGCGGCGGGCGGCGGGCTGGTGGTGTATCCGGCGGCCGGGCCGCACCCGACCGACCTGTGGGCGGTCGCGCGCGTGGCCGACGGGCCGGGCGGGCGCTGGAGCGAGCCGGTGCTGCTGACCGGGGACTCGCCCTATGCCTACAACCACACCGCAGCGATCTCGGCCGACGGCGCGCGGGTGGTGTTCGACTGCGGCGACCAGCCCTACGGCGTCGAGGGCACGGCGCTGTGCGAGGCGGCGACCGACGGCTCCGCCTTCCGGGTGGTGCTGACGCCGGCCGACGCGCCGCCCGGCTATGCGCCCGGCGGTGCGCTGCACCATCCAGACTATGCGCCCGACGGCAGCATCGTCTTCGAGTCGCGCTGGACGGACGGCATCTGGCGGTTGGCACCCGATACGCCGCCGGTACCGATCAGCCCACAGTTCCAGGGCGACGCAGCGCCTTGCGTCCTGGCGGACGGGCGCATCGCTTCGCTGTGGTACGGTCGTCCGGGCAACGCCGGTGTCGCCGAGATCAAGATGATGACACCTGCCGGCGCAGAATACGCGATGCTATTGACGGACATCCATGTTGAGGACATCGGCTGCGGCGGCTGAGGTCGTCGCAGCTCACCGTCCCGGTCGTGTGGCGGGCCGCCGGCAGCGCCGCATGGACCGGCGTCGACCAGGTTCTGCCCAGTGGCGCGGGTGTCACATACCGTGGATCGGCAGCAAGCATATCGATTTCCCGCATCGAGGTCTTGCGCGCCCGCACATGCTGTCACGATGCCTCAAGAAATTCGGAAACCAATTGACCACGGCTTTCACCAAGCCGTGGCTGTCGAGAACTCGGCATTCTATTTAGTTTTTACCCGAAATTAGTGCTCCGTGTCGAAGATTTATCCGTCTCGGCGAACGCATGGAGCGCATACGATGTGGACGATCAGGAAGCGGATGATTCTGATGGCCGTCTCTGCGGCCGCGGGCTTGACGATGCTGGGCGGCATTCAGCTGATCGCTGGCACGATCGTCCAGCAACGCGCTGAATCCGCCAACGTGCTGAGCACTGAGATCGCTCGTGTGGCTGAGATGCGGCTGGCCAATGTCGAGATGGTGCTAGCCGCGATGGACAGCATCATCGATAAGGCGGAAGGTGCGATTCAGCCTGAGCGCGCCGAGATAATTCACAATAACATAGCATTCATTCGCATAAACTATCCTGCGCTGCGCTCTGTTGCAGAGGCGGTCGGTTTTACCGATACATTGGCAACGTTTACGGAAGATCTTGACGAGGTCGGTGCAGCGATGGAGGTCGATCTCCCGCGGCTGATTGAGACCAATGCTGGGGACGAGGAATTCGCACGGCTGGACGATGTAATTGATGGAGCCGGCGAGCGTGTTGCGGAAACATTGGCATTCGTGGCCGACGCCGGCGAGGCGCAACTCCATGCGGAACTTGATGCTGCCAACGGCGCAATTTCGACCGCGACGCATGCAACGATTGCGGCTTTAGTCATTGCGTTGGCTCTGCTATTACCTTTGATGTTTTTTGTCACGCGTAGTGTCGTCGCGGCCTTGACAAGTTTGTCGTCGACAATGAAGCGTCTGGCCGGCGGCGATCTCAATGTTGAGATTCCATGGGTGGGCGCCGCGACGGAGATCGGGCAGATGGCATCGTCGGTGCAGGTGCTCAAGGACGCGGCGCTTGAAAAGCGCAGGCTCGAGCGGGCGAATGCCGAAGATCAGGAGCGCAGGGACGAGCAGTCGAAGAAACTCGTCGCACTGTGCGGCGCGTTTGAGAAGAGTTCGCAGGAGGCCCTGTCCTCGGTCGGAGCCTCTGCCAAAGAGATGCGCGATGCAGCCAACATGATGTCGTCCGATTCGATGGATGCTGCGCGCCGCCTTCAGGACGTGGCCGGCGCGTCCGACCAGGCCGCCGACAGTGTGAAGAGTGTTGCAGCCGCCGCGGAGGAACTCACGGCATCGGTCAATGAGATCGTGCGCCGAGTGGAGAAGTCGAGCCAGATCACCGGCAAGGCCGTCGACGAGGCCAGCCGGACCAGTGAAACGGTGCAGGGCATGGCGATGGCTGCGCAAAGGATCGGAGATGTAGTCAGCCTGATCAGCGCTATTGCCGAACAGACCAATCTGCTGGCGCTCAATGCCACGATCGAAGCGGCTCGGGCCGGTGAGGCGGGCAAGGGTTTCGCTGTTGTGGCGTCGGAGGTGAAGAGCCTTGCCACCCAGACCGCGAAAGCGACCGAGGAGATCGGCACGCAGATTGCCGACATGCAGAAGATCACGGGCGACAGCGTCAGCGCGATCGAGCGCATTTCCGCCATCATCGCCGAGGTAGGCAGCATCGCATCCGAGATTTCGGCCGCGGTTGAGAAGCAGGGTTCCGCAACCCTGGAAATCGCCCACAGCATCAACAACGCTGCGCAAGGGACACTGGAAGTATCCGACAACATCGGCAGCGTGTCCGAAAAGTCTGAGAACGTGGGGCGCTCCGCCGAGAATGTTCTCAAGACCAGCGGCATATTGGCGAGGCATGCGGATGCGCTTACGACAGAGGTTGCACAGTTCCTGACCAGCGTTCGCGCCGCGTAGCCGGAACAACCATCGACGATTCGTGCCGATCTCGTCAGTGCGCCGCTTTGCGTGCTGGCGGATGGACACACGGCTTCGCGCCGGTGCGGTTGTCTGGGCATCGCCTGAGTTGCCGGGATGCGGCTGACGATACCCGCCGGCACCGAACACGCCATGTTGGTGACCGACATCCGGGCGGACAATATCGGTTGCAGTTGCTGAGGTCGTCCCGGCATGAATGCCGCGCCCCGTATCACCGAGTGCGGCTGAGTCGGCTCGGCTCGCGGTCCGGATTCGCTCGTCTTGTACCTCGCCATTCTGCGCCCTCGCGTTCCGCGCCGCCTCGCCATTGCGCTGATCTTCGCGATTCACGGCCTGATCCAGGCCGGCCTGTTCTCCCGGCTGGCGGAGATCCAGCGCGGGGTCGGGCTGACCGAATCCGCGCTCGGCATCTCCATCGTCGGCATCCCGGCGGGCGTGCTGCTGGGCTCGCTGCTGATCAGCCCGGTGATCGAGCGTCGCGGCATCCGGCCGATGCTGCTGGTCGGCCTGCCATTCTATGCGCTGGGGCCGGTGCTGGCGGCGCTCGCGGTCGACGTGGCCACCCTGTTCGGTGCGCTGTTCCTGTTCGGGATCGGCCTGACGGTCACCAGCATCGCGATGAATGTGGAGTCGGATCGGGTGGAGGCGGCGACGGGCGGCCGGCTGATCAATCGCTGCCACGGCATGTGGAGCCTGGGCTTCCTCACCGCCAGCCTGATCGGCACCGGCGCGATTGCGCTGGGGCTGAGCCCGCTCATGCATCTCGTCGCGATGCTGCTGCTGTGGTCGACGGCGGCATGCGCGCTGGCCCGGTCCTATGCGCCGAGCCCGCCGCGGGCGCACATGCGGTCCGGGCCGGCCCGGCGCCTCGCCCTGCCGACGGCGGCGGTGCTGCTGATCATCGCCTTCGCGCTGTCGGGGATGCTGCTGGAAGGCAGCGCGCGCAACTGGTCGGTGATCTTCGTGCGCGACGTGTTCGACGCCGCCGACTGGGTGGCGGCGCTGGCGCTGCCGTCGTTCATCGCCGCCCAGACGCTGGGCCGTTTTCTCGCCGACCGCTGGGTCGACCGGCACGGCCCGGTGCGCGTCGCCGTCGCGATGGCGGCGGTCTCGCTGGTCGGGCTGGTCGCCGTCGCCAGCGGCCTGTCGGTCGCCGTGGCGCTGGCCGGCTTCTTCCTGATCGGGCTGGGCATCAGCACGGTCTATCCGCAGGCCTTCTCCGCCGCCGCGCGGCTGGGCGACCGGCCGGCGTCGGAGAACGTGGCCGCGATGTCGACCGTGCAGACGGCGATCGGCTTCGCCTATCCGCCGCTGTTCGGGCTGATCGCCACCGACCACGGCATCCAGACCAGCTTCGTCGCGGTGATGCCGCTGCCGCTGCTGGCCATGCTGCTGGCGCGCCGCTCGCTTGCGCAAAAGCCGGCGCGCGAGGCCGTTGGCGGCGGCGCGGCTTCTGCTATGAAGGGGCCGGGAAACACCAATAGGTCGAGGGGAACGGACCCATGAGCAAGCTCAGATTCGGAATTGTCGGCACCGGCTTCATCGCCGGCGCCATCGCCGACGCCATCGCCAGGTCGCAGTCCTGCACGCTCGCCGCCGTGTCCAGCCGCAGGCAGGCGACCGCCGACGCCTTCGTCGCGTCGCGGCCCGGCACCGCCGGGGTCGAGGGCTGGCAGGCGCTGGTCGCGCGCGATGACGTCGACGCTGTCTATGTCGCCACGCCGACGGTGGCGAAGGAGGCGATCGCGCTGGGCGCGGTGGCCGCCGGCAAGCACATCCTGGTCGACAAGCCGTTCATGAGTGCCGCCTCGGTCAGACGGATGAGCGAGGCCGCCGCCGCCGCCGGTCTGCTGTTCATGGATGCTACCCACTTCGTGCACAACCCGCGCACCATCGCGATCAAGAAGGCGATGGCGGACGAGGTCGGCAAGCCGCTGTCGCTGGCCACGGCCTTCTACTTCCGTTCGACGACATGAGCGGCAACATCCGGGTCGACCCGAGCCTGGAGCCGACCGGCACGCTGGGCGACCTGTCGTGGTATTCGCTGCGCGGCGGTGGAGTATCTGCTGCCGGAGGGCCCGATTGCCACCGTGGCGACCCACCGAGCGCGACCCCGGCACCGGCGCGCTGGTGCTGCTGACCGCGCCTGGTCGGCTTCAAGGCGGCCAGACCGCCGCCTTCAGCTCCGGCTATGCGGTCGGCGCCGCGGTGATGGACTTCGAGCTCTACGGCACCAGGGGCGTGGTCCGCATGGACGTTTCGTGCTCGACTGGAACAACAGCTTCGCCTTCAAGGACCCTTCGGCGAAGCTGGGCTACCAGAAGATCGCCGGCACCGGCGGGCGCGGCACCAGCCGCTTCGTCGAGATCGCTCCACAGGCCGGCCAGGAGATCCTGATGGTCGATGACTTCGCCGCATTGGTGGCGAAGCCGGATGCGAACCGCGCCGCCGCAGCCCATGCCAAGGCCACCGCGCAGACCCAGGACTATCTCGACACGGTCTGGGCCCACATCCAGAAGACCTGAGACCGTCGCAGCCGAGACCGCAGGCCCCGGATGTCGCTTCGCCCTCTCGGGCTGCGGGCTTCGGCGCGGCCTCAGCGGATGAAGCGCAGCGCAATCAGGTGGGCGGCGTGTCGGTGAGCCCCCCGGATGTCGCTTCGCCCTATCCGGGCTGCGCGGCCCGGTCAGGCGCGGCCGATCAACTGACGGACGAGACCGATCGGCGGGCGGGCGACCGCGCCGATCCAGCGGGCGAACGGCTCGTCCAGCACCTTGAGCGTCCGGCTGAGCACATAGGCCAGCATCGCCGCCTCCGCCGCGGCGGCGGCGATGCCGGCGCCGGGCAGGCCGATCAGCAGCATCAGCACCGCGGCGATCGCCACCGAGACGGCGTTGGCAACCACCAGCGCCCGGGCCATCCCATGGTGGCGGTTGGTGCCGTAGAACACCATCGAACTGGCGAACCACAGCGCGTAGCACAGCATCGCGGCCAGCAGCCCGGCGAACAGCCAGGGGTCGAGCGCCACCTTGCCGTGGGTCCACAGGTCGATGAACCAGGCACCGAGCAGCGCGAAGCCGGCGGTGGCGCACAGCGCCAGCCATAGCGCCACCTGGCACGCTCCCTCGTGCAGCCGGCGGATCAGCGCGGTGTCGCCCTTGCCATAGGCCATCGCGATCTCCGGCCGTACGGTCGAATAGTAGGCGCTGAGCAGCGTGTTGACGAAGCGGGTCATCATCCGCATGGCGTTGAACGCGGTCACCGCGGCCGGGCCCAGCACGGCGCCCACCACCAGCAGGATGCCCTGGATGTTGAGCGCCTGGCCGAGCGTGTAGACGACGAAGCCGAGCGCGGGCCTGAGCAGCTCGCGCACCCGCGCCGCGGTGACATGCCGGCGGCCGTAGGCGATCCATGGCGCGACGCGGCGCAGCCGCAGCCGCATCACGGCGAGCCCGGCCGCCTCGCCGCCGACCATCAGTGCGGCGGCGCCGACCGGGCCCAGGCCCGTCGCCGCGGCGAGGGCCAGCAGGCAGAAGTTGGTGAAGCTGATACCGGCCATCAGCATTGTCCCGAGGCCGTAGGCGCCCTCGCAGACGAAGCCGGCGTTGACCAGGCCGACCTGGATGCCGAGCACGACCAGCGCGATCTGCAGCGCGATGATCAGCCCGGCCTCGCCGTTGCCGAGGTGCACGAAGCCGAACCACTGCGCCATCGGCGCGGCCCAGGCGAACAGGCCGGCCACCAGCACCAGCACCAGGCTCATCCCGCCCAGCATCAGCAGGCTGGACTGGAAGGTACCCAGCGCGCGCGGCCGGTCCTCGCGCGCCACTTCCATCGTCATCTCGTTGATGGTGGCGGAGATGATGCCCAGGTCGGACAGCATCAGATAGGCGGGGATGGCGGTCAGCACCAGCCACTCGCCCATCAGTTCGACGCCCCAGAAGTGCAGCAGCAGCGGCACTGTCGCCAGCTGGATCAGGATGTTGATCGGCTGGACCAGCGCCTGCCCGCCCAGCCCCTTGACGAAGCGGGTTTTGAGGCTATGAGTCACCGCCGGCCGCTCCTGAACCGCTTCACCCGATCCGGCTTCCGCTCCGGCACAACAAAAAGAATCGGCACGTCCGCTTTCTCCGTGCGACTCGCGCGGGCGTTCGCGACAACGCCGCATGTTAGCTTTCGACGCTAAGCCTGTCGGGATACCGGCCGCTTAATGGCGCACGGCGCCGCGCAATCTGGGAAGGACATCACGATGACGATCCGCGCGCTGGTCTGGAACGAGAATGTGCACGAGCGCGAGAACCCGGCGGTGGCCGCGCTCTATCCCAAGGGCATCCATGGCTGCATCGCCGACGCGCTGAACGGCGCCGGCGGCATCAGCGCGGAGACGGCGACGCTGGAGCAGCCGGAGCACGGGTTGCCCGAGGCGCGGCTGGCCGAGACCGACGTGCTGTTGTGGTGGGGGCATCGCGCCCATGGCCATGTCCAGGACGCGGTGGTGGAACGGGTGCGCCGCAGGGTCTGGCAGGGCATGGGCCTGATCGTGCTGCACTCGGGCCATTTCTCGAAGATCTTCAAGGCACTGATGGGCACCCCCTGCTCGCTGAAGTGGCGCGAGGCGGGCGAGCGCGAGCGGGTCTGGGTGATCAACCGCAACCACCCGATCGCACAGGGGCTGGGCGAGCGCATCGAGTTGCCCAACACGGAAATGTACGGCGAGCCGTTCAACGTGCCCGAGCCGATGGAGACGGTGTTCATCAGCTGGTACGAGGGCGGCGAGGTGTTCCGCTCCGGCCTGACCTACCAGCGCGGCGCTGGCCGGGTGTTCTATTTCAGTCCCGGCCACGAGACCTATCCGATCTTCCACAACGCCGAGGTGCAGA
Organism: Alphaproteobacteria bacterium; assembly: GCA_041396705.1. Classification (NCBI taxonomy): domain Bacteria; kingdom Pseudomonadati; phylum Pseudomonadota; class Alphaproteobacteria; species Alphaproteobacteria bacterium. The sequence continues at coordinate 17,071 of JAWKYB010000024.1, read as the reverse complement.
CCGTGCTGCGCAACGCGGTGCGCTGGGCCTACAACCCGGCGCCGGCCTGGGCCGACATCGAGGCGGCGCCCAACGTGCCGGTGGAGCGGTCGCTGGAGCCGCTGGAGGAGAAGGGGCTGAAGCTGCACAAGGCCGGCGAGAAGGGCTATCGATGAGCGCACGCAAGAACGCGGATCCGGTCAGGATCCTGATCCTCGGCACCGGCGCCATGGCCCAGCGCCATTTCGAGTTCTTCTCGGCCAACCCGGACAGCGTGGTGGTCGCCGGCATCGACCGCGATCCGAACCGCCTGGCCGGCTTCTGCGAGCACAACGGCCTGGGCCAGGGCTTCAACGACCTGGAGCCGGCGATCGCCTGGGGCCAGTTCGACGCGGTCGCCAACGTGACGCCCGACCCGGTGCACAAGGCGACCACCCTGCGGCTGGCGGCGGCCGGCCTCCCGGTGTTCTGCGAGAAGCCGCTGGCGGAGAACTACGCCGACGCGCTGGAGATGACCCACGCGATGGAAACCCGCGGGCTGATCAACATGGTCAACCTGCGCTATCGCGCGGTGCCGGAGATCGCGCAGGCCGCGAAGATGGTCGCCGAGGGCGCGATCGGCCAGGTCCGCCACGTGCAGGCGGCCTATCTGCAAAGCTGGCTGGTCGGCAACCAGTGGGGCGACTGGCGCACCGAGCCGCGCTGGCTGTGGCGCCTGTCCAGCCGTCACGGCAGCAAGGGCGTGCTCGGCGACATCGGCATCCATATCCTCGACACCGCCACCTTCGTGTCCGGACTGAAGCCGACCTCGGTGCACTGCCGGCTGCACACCTTCGACAAGGCGGAAGGCAACCGCATCGGCGACTACGAACTCGACATCAACGACAGCTTCGTGATGTCGCTGCAGCTGGAGGGCGGCGCGCTGGCGGCGATCCACGCCAGCCGCTTCGCCACCGGCTATGCCAACGCCAAGCAGGTCGGGGTCTACGGCACCACCGGCGGGCTGGAGATCGGCTTCGAGAGCGAGGTCTCGTCGCTGCGCGCGTGCACCGGCGACGACATCCACACCCAGACCTGGCGGCCGGTGGAATGCCCGCCGGTACCGCTGACCTACGACGACTTCGTCACCGCGGTGAAGACCGGCGTCAACGGCGAGCCGAGCTTCCGCCATGCCGCCGACCTGCAGCGGGTGCTCGACCTTTGCTTCGTCAGCGACGCCGACGGCATGACCCACGAGATATAGCGGAGCGTTCGCCTTGCTGGCCGACATGCCTGTGATCGCCTTCGCCGCGACGGCCATGCCGGCGGCGGCGAAGGCGTTCTACGGCGAGGTGCTCGGCCTACGGCTGGTCGAGGACAGCCCCTATGCCCTGGTGTTCGACGCCGGCGGCACGATGCTGCGCCTGCAGAAGCTGGCGGCGCATCGGCCGCAGGGCCATACGGTGCTCGGCTGGCGGGTCGACGATATCGCAGCCGCCGTCGATGGGTTGGCGGAGAAGGGCCTGCGGACCGAGCGCTTTGACGGTCTCGGCCAGGACTCGCGCGGCATCTGGCGCCCGGCGCCAGGCACCGCGGTCGCCTGGTTCAGGGACCCGGACGGCAACGTGCTGTCGCTGACCGCCTGGGACGCGACGCCCTGACCGCTATTGCATCCAGGTCGCGAGCGCGCCCTGCACCCCGGGGGTGAGGGCGATGCCGGAGATGCCGCGGGCCATCTGCAGGACCTGGACCGTGCCGGTGTCGACATCGACCAGGATCATTCCGCCGTGGGCGCCGCAGTCGTGCGCGCGGCAGCCGGTCGCAACCAGCACGTGACCGTCCACGAGCTCGCTCGGGAACACCACCTGCATGTCCTCGGCGAAGCTCGCATAGCCGTCGCCGAGCAGGCCGCGCAACTCCGATTCGAGCGCGGCGTCGGCCATGACGACGTCGGTGTACTGGCCGGCCATCGCGCGCAGGTGCGCGAGGTCGGCCGCCTGGGCCGGCGGCAGGGCGCCGGCGGTGGCGAGGGTTGCGAGGACCAGGGCCGCGGATGCGCGACGCATGATGGGTCAACTCCGTCCAATGGTGGTGCTGGGGGCGCCAGTTAGGCGCCGGATTGCGGTGGAATTGCGGTTCGCCTGCACGACGGGCAGATGCGCGCGGGGCGCCTCGCTGCCGGAGGCGCCCCGCGGTCGGCCGTGCGGTGGCGACGGTATCGCCTACTCGACGACCACTTCGGCATAGGTGCACAGGTCGACCCCCCACATCTCGAAGGTCTGGCCGTCGTGGTATTCCACCTGGATATCGAAGGTGCAGTGCGAGCCGTAGCCGTCCATCCCGACCTGGACGCTGCCGCCGGCGGGCAGGATCGCCTCGCCCAGCACGTCATAGCCCCAGTCGTCGGAGGTGTCGGGCGAGACGAACAGGTAGTAGATGTCGGCGTCGGTCTGGTTGTACAGCGTGAAATCGGTCTGACCGGCCTGGGCCGCCGACGCGGCGAAGCCGAGCGCGGCGGTGGCGGTGACAATGGCGGCTGCGGTGCGAATGGTCTGAAGCATGATCTTGTTTCCCCGTCTCGTCGCGAAGCCCCCATGCCTCGCGATGACGGGCAGATGGGCCCGCGGCGATCGGGCTGCTGTGACCCGGCTCACGCCGCCGTGATTGATCGCAGAATCGCCACATTGCCGCCCAGAAGTGCGCCGCCGGGCTCAGCCCGGATCGTCGTCGCGGTGCAGGTCCAGCCAGGCCAGCTCCTCCGCCGACAGCGCGACCTCGGCGCCAGGCAGGCTGTCCGCCAGTTCCGCCTCGGTGCGCGGGCCGATCAGGGCGAAGGACGGAAAGGGCTGGTTCAGCACGTAAGCGGTCGCGATCTGTGCGGCCGCGAGGCCGCGTCGCGCGCCGAGCCGCTCGGCCCGCCTTCGCCGCTCGCGGTTTTCAGGGCTGTCGAAGCAGTCCTCCGGGCGCGTGCCCGCGGCAAGCGGGGCGGCGCTGCCGGGCCGGTGGAAATAGCCGCGCGCCTGCGACGACCAGGCGAAATGGGCGGTGCGGGTCTCGGCGAGAAAGCGCAGCGTCGCGTCGTCTGACGCGGCGACGCTGCCGGGCCAGACCGGCCGCTGCATCCGCGCCAGCGACAGGTTGTTGCTGAGCGCGGCGAAGCGCCGCCTGCCATGGCGGTCGGCGTGCGCGTTGGCCTCGCGAAACCGTGCCACCGTCCAGTTCGACGCCCCGAACAGCCCGATCCGCCCGGCCGCCGCCTCGGCATCCAGCGCGTCGACGAATTCGCCGACCTGAATGTCGGGGTTGTCGCGATGCAGCAGATAGATGTCGGCCCGATCCAGCCGAAGCCGGTCGAGCGATTCGCCCAGCTGCAGCGACAGGTTCGCCGGGTCGCACCAGGGTGTGTGGGCGCCCTTGACGATCACCGTCACCGCACCGGTCAGCCGCTCGCGCGCCAGCCAGTCGCCCAAGGCGCGCTCGCACGCGCCCTTGCCGTAGATGTGGGCCGTGTCGAAGACGTTGCCCCCGGCCGCGATGAAGGCGGACCACAGGGCCGCACCGTCGTCGGCGTCGGTCTTGTTGTCGCAGCCCATGACCAGCGCCGAAAGCGGTCGGGCCAGGCCGTCGAGGCGGTGTTGGCGCATCCTGTCCTCCCGCCGGGCCGCTGTGCGCGGCCCGTGTGCCGGGAGTGAAGCACGGATGAGCCACCGTCCGCCACTGCCCGCCCGCCACGGCCCGCGCGGCGCTTGCCAACCGGTCGCGGGTGGTCGCGTGCTGTTGCCCAGGTCCGGCTGCATTGCGAGTCGCCATCTTGTCATTTGCCCATGTCGCGCCCGTCCTGCTGCTGATCGCCTCCAACGTGTTCATGACCTTCGCCTGGTACGGCCATCTCAAGTTCGCCGACCGGCCGCTCTGGCTCGTCGTGTTCGCGAGCTGGGGCATCGCCCTGGTCGAATACTGGCTGGCGGTGCCGGCCAACCGGCTCGGCCACCGGGTCTATTCCGCCGCCGAGCTGAAGACGATGCAGGAGGTGATCACGCTTGCGGTGTTCGCGGTGTTTTCGGTCGCCTATCTCGGCGAGCGGCTGAACCTCGGTCACCTGCTCGGCTTCGGCTGCATCGCGCTCGGGGCATTCTTGATCTTCCGCAATCCGTTCGGTTGAGGCGGCGCTAGGCTGTCGCCATGTCCGAATCGCCCGGCATGGCGCTGCATCGGCTGGTCGGCCTGCCGGCCGGGCCCGCGGCATTTGCCGCCATGCTGGCGCTGCCGCCGCCGCAGGACCTGAGCGACGCCGGCTGGCGCACCGCGGCGGTGGGCGTGCTGATGGCCATCTGGTGGATGACCGAGGCGCTGCCGCTGGCCGCCACCGCGCTGGTGCCGCTGGTGGCGCTGCCGCTGCTCGGCCAGGCGGGCGTTGCGCAGATGGCGGCGCCCTACGCCCATCCGCTGGTCTTCCTGTTCCTGGGCGGCTTTCTGCTGGCCCGTGCGATGAACGTCTGGGGCCTGGACCGGCGACTCGCGCTCGCCGTGCTGCGCGCCGCCGGGGCCAGCCCGCGTGGCGTCATCGCCGGCCTGATGGCGGTGACGGCCTTTCTCAGCATGTGGGTCAGCAACACCGCCACTGCGATGGTGATGCTGCCGATCGGGCTGTCGGTGGCCGCGGCGTTCGGCGAGGAGGGCGCGGAGCACGATGCCGCGGCGCCGGCGCTGCTGCTCGGCATCGCCTATGCGGCGACCATCGGCGGCATGGGCACGCTGATCGGCACGCCGCCCAACGCCCTGTTCGCCGCCTTCATGGCCGAGGAATATGGCATCGAGGTCGGCTTCCTGCGCTGGATGCTGGTCGGTGTGCCGGTGATGCTGGCGCTGCTGCCGCTGACCTGGCTGCTGCTGACCCGACTGGCGTTCCGCGTGCCTGCCGGTCACTCCGCCCGCATCGCGGCCGCGATCCGCGACCGCCATGCCGCGCTCGAGCCGGTCGGCCGGGGCGGCTGGATGGTGGCGGCGGTGATGGCGCTGGCCGCCCTCGCGTGGCTGGCGCGGCCATTGCTGGAGGCGTGGCTGCCGGCGCTGGGGCTGCTGTCGGACGCCGGCATCGCGATCTCCGGCGCGCTGCTGCTGTTCCTGCTGCCGGCGAACCTGCGCACCGGCCGCTTCCTGCTGTCCTGGCGCGAGGCGGCGACGATCCGCTGGGACGTGCTGATCCTGTTCGGCGGCGGGCTGGCGCTCGCCGAGGCGATCGGCGCCACCGACCTCGCCGACTGGCTCGGCGGGCGGCTGGCCGGGCTCGGCGCGATGCCGACCGTGGTGCTGCTGCTCGCCGTCGGCGCGCTGATCGTGCTGGTCGGCGAGTTGGCCAGCAACACCGCGATGGCCGCCGTGTTCCTGCCGGTCGCCGGCGCCACCGCGCTGGGCATGGGCGCCCCGGCGGCGACGCTGGCGCTGCCGGTGGCGCTGTTCGCCACCCTCGGTTTCATGCTGCCCGTGGCGACGCCGCCGAACGCGGTCGTGTTCGGCAGCGGCTCGGTGGAGATGCGCCACATGCTGCGTGCCGGCGCCGTCCTCGACCTGGTCGGCATCCTGGTGGTGACCGCCCTTGTGCTTGGACTCGGCGGCTGGGTGCTGCCGGGCTGAGTGTCGTGCCGGTCGGGGCGCCCGACCTGAATGCCACGTCACGTTAGAGACATGATATAGAAATGAGTGGTTCATTCATAATATTGCAGACATCGGTCCGATTTCTGACTTAATTCTCCGGCAGTAATATGCATTGCGTGAGCCGGACACGCCCGCACTACAGATTTCGAATTGGTATTGAATAAGTTCCGGCTGCACCGTTCCGAGGGCTGAGTTTGCCGTGCGCGGCGCAGGCCGTGCGCGAAATCCTTTTTCACGGCCGGTGTGGGGCCGGCGAGGGAGTTGTGCCATGGATCTCGTATTCTCCGTCAACGCCGCGACGCAGGACCTTCGTTACGGCGATCCCGCCACCGGCGCGCTGGCCACGATCCAGCCGCTGGGTTTCAGCTGCTCGCGGCTGGTGGTGATGCCCGACCAGCGCTTCGTCTATGTCACCGGCACCAAGCTGGTCGGCAAGGAACAGCATGCCTGGTTCGCCGCCTTTGACACCTGCGCGGGCGCGGTGACCAAGGAACTGGATCTCGGCCCGGGCTACGGCGGCCAGGCCGCGGTGCCCGGTGCAGTCGGCGGCACCCGCGCCTATGTGGCGATTTCACAGGCGTCGGGCACGATCGCCTCGGACACCGGGCCCTATGGCGGCTCCAACCGGATCGTCGCGGTCAACATCGCCAACCCGGCCGACCCGACACTGCTGCCCGGCGCGTTCCTGGTCGAGCCGGCCGCCGGGCCGAACCCGTACGGGACCCTGCATCTGGTCTGGTCGGCCCAGCGCGCCCGGCTCTACACCACCCATCGCGGCGCCAACATCCTGTTCTCGATCGATCCGCTTGCGGGCACGATCCGCGAGGAAACGCCGATTCCCAACCAGCCGACCGGGCTCGCGCTCAGCCGCAGCGGGTTCATCCTCTATGTCGGCCAACGGCTGTCCGGCACCATCACCGCGCTCGACATCGCCGGCCCGCAGGTGGCGTTCGGCGGAACGGTCAGCCTGCCGCAGGGTCTGTCGAACTCGGCGATCTACCTCGCTGTCGACGCGCAGGACCGCATCATCGCCACCTCGGCCCAGCGGCCGCATACGGTCGCCAACCCGAATCCGAACCCGAATCCCGTTCCCGGGCAGGTCTTTGTCGTCGATCTGCCCAGCGGCTCGTTGACGCCGCGCATCGTCGACGTGCAGGGCACCTGGCTGGGCCAGCCGGCGCCGACGCCGGACGGCACCCGCGTTTTCGTGCCGCGCGGCGACCAGAACGACCTGGTCGAGATCGATCCAGCCCCGAACCCGCCGGCGGTGATCGGCGCGCCGATCCAGGTCGGCCACAGCCCGACCGACGCGGTCGCCGTCGATCACGTCGCGGGACAGACCCTGACGGCGACGCCTGCCGCAGTGGCCGGAAACTGCAACGTGCCGCAGCAGGTGACGATCCGCGCCTTCGACGCCTGCGGCAACGAGCGGCAGGGCGTGGCGATCGTGCCGGTGACCGGCGGCGGCAATCCGCTGGTGCTGCCGGCGCAGGCGGTCACGCCGGCGGTGTTCGACGTGCACTGCACCCAGCACGGCAGCGGCGCGGTCTCGTTCGCGACCGTCGCGTTCCCGTTCACCTCGATCGCCGTGCCGGTCGACTGCCAGTGCCCGGTGATGCACTGCCTGCGTTTTTTCAACGCGCAGGCGGCGCCGATCGCGCCGAGCCACCTGGCCGGGGTCATCCCGGTGACGGTGTTGCAGCCGGGCATCTACCAGGGGCCGCAGATCTTCGGCGACATCCTGCAACTGCGCCACGCCACGCTGCGGTTCCGGATGCCGCCCGGCAAGCCGGCCAGCCGGCTGGTGGTCCGCTACACCCGCCACGACACCATGTCGCAGGCCGAACTGGCGACGGTGACGCATGCCGCCGGCATCACGCCGGTGGGTAACACGGCGGCCGGCATGCGCCGCGGCGACTTCGAGATCGTCGCGATCTTTGCCGGCATCACCGAGTGGACGCTGACCGGCGGGGCGGAGACGTGGATCCGCGAGATCTGCGTCGAGGCGGCGCCGGATCTGGTGCCGCCCGGACCGTGACCGGCACGGGCCGGCGGCGGCGCGGGGCGGCCCGCGCCGCCCTTCGCGCTGCCCGCAAGCTATTGACACCCGTCGAGGGCGGTCCATACCGTTGCCGAGCGGCAGCCAATCGACCGTGCACGCCACCTGCCGCTGCGTTGCGGTTCCTGCGACGGGGCGGGCGGCGCGATACGGCTCGCGTGAAATCCGCCGCCGGCGCACCGCCGTGCGGTACGGCACTGCGAATCATGGGGAGGGAAAGCAGGTGAAAGTCGAAGTCTACAACCGGTTGATGGCGATGCAGTCCAGCCGGCGCCGGGTGCTGAAGGGTGCGGCGGGCGCGGGCGCGCTGGCCGTCGGCGGCGTCGCGGCGCTGCGCACGGCGTCGAAGCCGGCCTTTGCCCAGTCCGACCTGCGCGCCGAGATCCTGAAGATCCCGGGCGTCGGCATGGGCTCGCCGACGGACGCGGACTGGCAGAAGGTCGGCGAGCTGTGCCTCGGCCCGACCAAGGAGGTGGTGCAGGAAGGCGAGTTCGCCGGGGTCGAGCTGACCTTCATGGGCCTCAACAACCAGAACCTGCACAACCTGCTGTTCCGCGGCTTCCTGCGGCCGTGGGAGGACTACACCGGCGCCAAGATCACCTGGATCGACCTGGCCCAGGCCGACTACAACCCGCGCCTGCAACAGGCCATCGCCACCGGCACCGTCGATTTCGACATCATCGAGATGGGCGCGCCGGTCGAGGGCGACGTCTGCGGCAAGGGCCTGGCCTCGGAGATGCCGGATTGGGTCAAGGGCCTGATCGACATGGACGATTACGTCGGCTACCTGCAGGCGCCGGTCGGCACCTGGGACGGCAAGACCTATCGCATCTCGATCGACGGCGACTGCCACACCTTCAACTACCGCACCGACTATTTCGACAACGACGAGCTCGCCGCCGCCTGGGAGGCCGAGGGTCACCAGGGCGCGTGGGAAGTGCCGACCACCTGGCAGAAGGTGCAGGAGGTCACCAGCTTCCTGAAGGGCAAGACCGATCCGTTCGGGCTGGAGGCTTACGGCTATCTCGACCCGTTGAAGGGCTGGGGCGGCTTCGGCTTCTACTTCCTCGGCAGCCGCGCTACCGCCTATGCCAAGCATCCCGACGACCCGGCCTGGCTGTTCGACGTCGACACCATGAAGCCGCGGATCAACAACCCGGCCTGGGTGCGCGCGATCCAGGACGTGCTCGACGTGATGGACGCCCAGCCGCCGGACCAGATCAATGCCGACCCCGGCACCACCGGCTTCCAGCAGTTCCTGGCCGGCACCGGCTCGATGCTGTCGTGGTGGGGCGACATCGGCTCGAACGCGCAGACCTCCGACAGCTCGGTGGTCGGCGACGTGGTCGGCTTCTCGATCCTGCCCGGCTCGGACGACGTCTACAATGCGGCGACCGGCCAGTGGGACACCCTGGCGGGCGGCCCGAACTTCGCGCCGAACATGGCCTATATCGGCTGGGGCGTGTACGTGATGGCGCGGGTCGACAGCGACTCCAAGAAGCAGAAGGCGGCCTGGAGCGCGGCGGCGCATATCGGCGGCAAGGACATCTCGCTGTGGTGCGCGGCCTATCCGTCCGGCTTCCAGCCGTACCGCAACTCCCACTTCATCATTCCGGAGTGGACCGAGGCGGGCTACGAGGAGGGCTTCATCAGCGACTACCTCGCCTCCGAGGCCGACAGCTACAACCATCCGAATGCGGCGATCGAACCCCGCATCCCGGGCATCTTCCAGTACTACAGCGTGGCCGAGGACGAGCTGGCCAAGATCTACGCCGGCCAGATGGACGCCCAGACCGGCGCCGACGCCATCGCCGAGGCCTGGGAGAAGATCACCGACCAGATCGGCCGTGACCGGCAGATCGCGCTGTACAAGGCCTCGCTCGGCCTGTAGCGGCGCCTGACGGAGTGAACGTCGTGGCCGGCGGTGCACAGCGCCGCCGGCCACCGCTTTTGCCGGCCGCCCAGGACGGGGCGCCGCTGGATACCGAACGCAGCCGATGAGCCAGGCCATATCGACCGCCAACCGCCCCGGCGCGGGCGGCTACGACATCGTCCCGCCGGGCCGCAAGGCCGCCGGCAGGGCGCTGATCGTGTTCGCCTCGCTGCTGCTGGTCGCCATGCTGGTCGTCCAGATTCTGAACGCCAACGGGACCGTCGACCTTGGCTTCGAGAGCTGGCGGCCGCTGCTCTATGCCTATCTGGTCTGGGCGGTGGCGGTCGGCGTCGGCCAGGTGATGATCCGCGGCGACATGGGCTGGAAGGCCCTGTTCGTGCTGCCGGCGGTGCTGTTCACCATCTCGATGGTGATCTTCCCGACTTTCTTCGGCCTCTACATCGCCTTCACCGACTGGAACCTCAGCTCGTTCGAGGGGCGTCAGTTCAACGGCCTCGACAACCTCGATGCCCTGTTCGCCGACCCGTTCTACGGCAATGCGCTGCTGAACATGGTCTGGTACGTGCTGTCGGTGCTGGTTGAATACTGCATCGCCTTCGGCCTCGCCCTGCTGCTCAACGCCCAGATCCGCGCCCGCAAGTTCTTCCGCGTGGTGTTCCTGCTGCCGTTCATGCTCAGCCCGGTCGCGGTCAGCTGGATGATCGGCAAGTCGATGATGGAGATCCGCTTCGGGCCGCTGGCCAACTTCGCGCGGTTCCTCGGCTGGGACAGCCCCGCCTTCTTCTCCGACCCCATCGTCGCCAAGCTGTCGATCATGCTGATGGATGCCTGGATGTTCATCCCGTTCATGATGATCCTGCTGCTGGCCGGCCTGCAGGCCCTGCCCAAGGACGTGACCGAGGCGGCCAAGGTCGACGGCGCCAGCCCCTGGCAATCGTTCTGGCGCATCGTGTTTCCGTTGATGCTGCCGGTCAGCGTCACCGCCATCGTGCTGCGGATCATCTTCAAGCTGAAGCTGGCCGACATCATCATCAACGTCACCTCGGGCGGGCCCGGCGGGGCGACCGACAGCGTCACCAGTTTCATCTTCCGCGAATACCGCGACCGCTCCAACGTCGGCTACGGCACCATGCTGGCCGAGTTCTATCTGGTGCTGATCATCATCTTCATGCTTTCGCTGCTGAAATTCGTCGGCCGCTGGATGCGGCGGCTGGGATGAGCGCTATGACCAGCGCTGGCAAGACCAACGCATCATCCCCGGGGTCGACCCGGGCAGCTCATGCCGCGCGTGCGCTGGCGGCGACGGGTGTCGGAGCCCTTTCCGCTGAACGTCCCCGGATCGAGCCCGGGGACGACGTGTTCCGTTTCCGGGAGGCGTGCCAGTGGCAACGATAGCCCAGCCCGCCGCGCGCACCCGTGGCGCGCACCACGACTCCACCCGTGTGCTGCGCATCGTCTCGCGCACCTGCATCTACGGCGCGCTGTGCCTGTGGGCCTTCGTCAGCCTGTTCCCGATCTATTGGACCCTGACCACGTCGTTCAAGACGGCGCGCGATGTGCAGCGCGGCGCGCTGGTGCCGTTCCTGGACTACGAACCGGCCTGGATCGGCTGGAAGTCGCTGGGCCTGTCGCCCGACACCATCTTCGAGACCTCGACCGTGCGCGAGGAGTTCCTCGCCCGGTTCGTCAATTCGATCATCGCCTCGGTCGGCGCGTCGCTGCTGGCCATCGTGATCGGCGCGCTCGCCGCCTATGGCCTGTGCCGGTTCCAGTACAAGTTCGGCCCGTTCCGCAACAAGGACATCTCGTTCTTCTTCCTGTCGCAGCTGATCCTGCCGCCGGTGGTGCTCGCCCTGCCGTTCCTCGTGCTCTACAAGGAGGTGGCGATGCTCGACACCTCCGTCGGGCTGATCCTGCTCTATGCGCTGATGGTTCTGCCGATCGTGGTCTGGATCATGCGCGACCAGTTCCAGACCATTCCGGCCGAGCTGGAGGAAGCGGCACTGGTCGACGGGCTGGGCCCCTGGGGCGCCTTCTTCCGCATCGTCCTGCCGATCTCGCTGCCCGGCATGGTCGCCGCCTTCATCCTCAGCCTGGTGCTGTGCTGGAACGAGTATTTCTTCGCCGCCCTGCTGACCAGCACCGATGCCAAGACGCTGCCGGTTATGGTGGCCAGCCAGACCGGCAGCCAGGGGATCAACTGGTGGTCGATGGCCGCGCTGTCGACGGCTGCGATCGCTCCTCTGGCCATCGTCGGCATCATCCTCGAGCGCTACATCATCAAGGGGTTGTCGACCGGCGCCGTGAAGTGACGCCGGTCGCGATCCTACTGCGGCTGCAGCACGCCTTCGAACAGCTCCGTGCCGTCTAGCGGGTGGACCGGGGTGGCGACCGTCTGGCTGAGCTCGATCATCGGTTGGCAGAGCTGGACACGGCCGGAACGGATCAGTCCCGGTTGTCGCGGGTCTTCGACGTTGCAGGTTCGCCCTTCCAGGGCGGCGCAGCCGAAGCCGCCCGCGTTGTAGATCAGGTTCGGCACGATTGCCCCACCATTTGCGCCGAGATCACACAGGCAGCTGCAGCTGGTGGCATCGGCACCGCCATTGTCCAGCGCCGTTGCCGGTGCCATGCCGGCGATGGTCATGATGGCGGCACATCCTAGTACAATCCGAATGGTCATGCTGTCGCTCCGGATCGCGCACGGAGCGGAATGCTCCGGCTGAGCTCCGTAGGACGCATCGGTCGCGGTCCGGCGTTCAACGCGTGATGTGATCGCGCGCACAGCAACAGCGCTCAGCGGCGCCGGGCACGGTCGAGTCCGACTTCTTGCGGTCCGGCCGGCGCCGAATGCGCTTCGGGTTGCGGCTCAGCCGCCGAAGATGACCGCGTCGGGGACCACGTAGCGCTCGGCGCCGATGAATACGATGGTGTCGTCGCCGTCCCGGGTCGCGGAGAATTCGCCGGGGTCGGCCTCACTCACGTCATAGCCCGTGGCGGCGCCGTCCGCGAAAAAGATGGCCCGGGTGCGGCCGTCGGGTTTCGTCACTATCACGCTGCCCGAACCGTTGCCCTCGCGAATGACGCCGAACGGACACATGCCGGTCGCCGCATCTGCACCGATGGTGCATTCGATGTCGCCGGTCGCGTGATAGTTGGTTCCCGCAACCAGCGCGTCGGTCTCGGCCGTCGCCGCTGGCGCCGAGCCCTGTTGCGGCGCGCCCGACTGGCAGGCGACCAGTGCCAGGGCCATGATCATGCCCAGAGGGGCGGTGATGTGGATACTCATCGGGGACCTCCACTCTTGGTTGCTCTCTCGACTGCGCCGGCCAAACGACCATGGCACGGCGCAACGATGCCCCGGCTGACTTCGGCCGGGTGACGCACCGAAAGGTTTGCAGCCGATGGGGCGCCTGGCAATTGATGCGGCGCAAATCGCCGGCTCTGTGTTGCGGTCCCGCTAACCCCAATGCCGGCCTCAGTCTATCATGGCCCGGCGCGGAATCGGGGGAGGGGAGCGATGCCGAACACGCCGGAGCCGGTCGAAACCAAGGTGTTCACCGATATCGACTATGACCGGCAGGGCCGGCAGGTCTCGGTGCTGCGCGTGCCCAATTCCAACAACCTCAGCGGCTGGGGCACCGTCGGCGTGCCGATCGGGGTCGTGGCCAACGGCGACGGGCCGACCGTGCTGCTGACCGGCGGCGTGCACGGCGACGAGTACGAGGGCCAGATCACCCTGGTGAAGCTGTTGCGCACGCTGGAGCCGGCTTCGATCCGCGGCCGCGTCGTCGTTATTCCGGCGCTGCACTTTCCGGCCGCGATGGCCGGCAGCCGGATGTCGCCGATCGACGGCCGCGACATCAACCGCTGCTTCCCCGGCGACCCCTATGGCAGCTTTGCCCAGGTGCTGGCCCACTATGTCGCGCATGTGATCGTGCCGCGCGTCGACGCGCTGTTCGACGTGCATTCCGGCGGACGCGGCCTGAACATCGCCCCGTCGACCTGCGCCCACCACAGCGCCGACCCGGCCATGATGGCGCGGCTGGAGGCGCTGGCGCGGGCCTGCGGCGCGCCGACCCACATGTTCCTGAAGAGTGTCGACGAGAACCGCACGCTGCCGTCGGCGGCGGAACGGCGCGGCATCCTGTCGATCTCGTCGGAGTTCGGCGGCGGCGGCATCGTGCAGCTGCCGGCGCTGCAGGCGGCCGAGCGCGCGGTGCACAACTTCCTGGTCCATCTCGGCGTGCTGCAGGCCGACCCGATCGCGCCGCCGGCACCGACCCGTCTGGTCGAGACGCCGGACCTGGGCGCCTTCACCTTCGCGCCCTGTGCCGGCATTTTCGAGCCCTATCATGCGCTCGGCACCGCGGTGGAGAAGGGGATGCCGGCCGGCGCGATCCACCTGATCGAGGCGCCGACGGCGGAACCGCATGTGGTCAGCTACGGCGCCAGCGGCATGCTGTGGTGCACCCGCGGCGCCGGCCGGACGGAGCCCGGCGATCCGGTCGCCATCGTCGCGGCCGACTGGAACGGCTAGCGGCGGTACGCACCCGCCGGCGAATTCCGCCGCAGGCCCGACACACTGCGGCGTTTTCGGGGAAATCGCCGCCACGATCGCAGGAATCCGACCCGGCCTTCGGTAGCACGGGCGCTGCCTTGTGCAGCGCCGTCAACCGATGCCGCTTGCCCCAGACCGGGTGCGCCCGGCCAAGCGGCGCTTGGAGTGTTCAGCCATGGCCACCTTCACCGGCACCGCCGGCGTCGACTCTTTCGTCGGCACCGACTTCGTCCAGGACATTTTCTACTTCGATCCGACCACGCTCGCTGGTACCGACATCGTCGTCGGCGGCGCCAACACCGGCACAATGGGCGACGTAATGCATCTCGGCGCCGGGACCTACCTGGCCGCGGACTTCGGCGGCGTCAGCGGCATCGACACCATCTGGCTCGACGGGGCCTCGACCCTGTTCATCGACAGCGCGCTGATCGCCCAGGGCGGGATCGCGGCCGACGACGGTCGTCTCAACGTCCGCACCAGCGGCGGCGACGACGTGGTCGACGCGTCCGGCGCCAGCGGCAACGGCCTCAACGTCACATTCATGGGCGGCAACGATATCGTCATCGGCAGCGAGGAGGCCGACGCCTTGTTCTTCTTCCTGACCGCATCGGGCAACGTCACCTTTTCCGCCGGTGGCGGCGACGACGTCGCCTATGTCGGCGGGTCGCTGACCGGGCCTGGCGTGCATGCGCTCGACGGCGGCACCGGCGTCGACGAGGTGCATTTCGCCGGCACCGGTGCGCTGGTGCTCGACCTCAACGCAGCCGGCAGCCAGTTCGACATCGGCGGCGTCCACCAGGGAAGCGTCGCCAACTTCGAGCGCTATTATGCGCAGACCGACAGCGCCACCATGCTCGGTTCCTCCGACGCCGACGCGTTCTTCGGATCGGACGGCGGCGACACGCTGTTCGGCCGCAACGGCGACGACACCCTGTCGGGCGAAGCCGGCGACGACACGCTGCGCGGCGGCAACGGCGACGACATCCTCGATGGCGGCGAGGGCATTGATACCGCCGACTACGGCAACACCCGCGACCTGCTCGACATCGACCTCGAGCGGGCAGGCCCGCAGGCGACCGCCGGCGGCAGCACCGGAGTCGACACGCTGATCGGCATCGAGAACGTGATCGGCGGTGCCGGCGCCGACCTGATTTCCGGTGATGCCAATGGCAATCGCCTCGAAGGCGGCGGCGGGTTCGACACGCTCGACGGCCGCGACGGCGACGACCTGCTGTACGGCAACGCCGGTGCCGACACGCTGTTCGGCGGGCTTGGCGACGATACGCTGTTCGGCGGGTCGGGCAACGACATTCTTGACGCCGGCACCGGCAACGACACGCTGCGTGGCGGCAGCGGCTTCGACACCGTCGACTATTCCGCTGCGGCAGTGCATCTCGACGTCAACCTGTTCACCGGCATCGCCACCGATGGCGTCGACCGGTTCCATACGATATCCGCTGTCGAGGCGGTCGTCGGCGGCAGTGCCGACGACAACCTGACCGGCGACAATGGCGACAACGTGCTGGAGGGGCGCGCCGGCGGCGACATCCTGGTCGGCATGGACGGCGCGGATACGCTGATCGGCGGCTCGGGCCTGGATACGCTGATCGGCGGGACCGGTGCCGACACCTTCGTCTTCTCCGACACCGGCGACGGCTTCGGCGACGATGTGGTCGACGATTTCGAGGACGGGATCGACCTGCTGCAGTTCTTCGGCGTGGATTCGGTGCTGGTCAACGATGTCGGCGCCAATGCGCAGATCACGATGTACGACGCCGCTGGCAGCATCCTCGACACCGTCGTGCTGAACAACGCGGCCGGCCTGATCGACGCCGCCGACTACACCCTGATTCCCTGACCGTGGCGATGCGCCGGCCGCTTCTGGGGGGCGGCCGGCAGCGCGGGGGCCGGTGCCCTGGCCGGCTCCCGCAGCCCTTCTGCCATACGCCCCGGCTGGCCGTCCCGCGCCGCCGCGCTAGATCCCTGCGCGGCGGCGCGTTTGCATGGCTGCCGGCAGCGACGGGGAGGATGGGATGGACAGCGCCGACGGCGCCGCACCACGCACACGCAGGGACTGGGTGGGGCTCGGCGTTTCGCTGGCGCTGGTGCTGGTCGTCTCGGTGGTCGGCGGACTGGTCACGGCCGACAGTGTCGAGGGATGGTACCGAACGCTCGAGAAGCCGGCATTCAACCCGCCGGACTGGCTGTTCGGTCCGGTCTGGACCCTGTTGTATGTGATGATGGCGGTGGCCGCCTGGCGCGTCTGGCGCCGCGCCGGCTGGCGCAACGGCCGCGCCGCACTCGGCCTCTACGGGGCGCAGCTCGCGCTCAACCTGGGCTGGACCCTGCTGTTCTTCGGCGCGCAGCGGCCGGCCTGGGCACTGGCCGAGCTGGTCGTCCTGTTCGCGGCCATTGCCGTCACCGCCCTGGCCTTCTTCCGGCACGACCGCGTCGCGGCGCTGCTGCTTGCCCCCTACGCCGCCTGGGTCGCCTTCGCCGGCGTGCTGAACGCGGCCATCGTCTGGCTCAACTGAGCCGCGGTCAGACCTTCAGCCGCGCGCGCCGTTCCAGGCTCGCCGCCGGCCACAGCGCCGCAACGTCGTAGTAGGCGTCGAAGGCCGGGACACCCGGCGGCAGCGCGACCCACGGCAGCTTCGATGCGGTGTAGATGTGGACGTCCGGCGGCAGCGCCGCCGGATCGTCGAGCGTGCCGACGCGCAGGAACAGCAGCACCTTTCGCCGGCCGTAGTCGCTCCACAGCGCGGTGCGGCACGCGGGGCAGCGGTGGATGTCGTGCGGACGCCCGCTGGTGGTCGGCACCGGCACCGCCTCCGTCGCGCCTGACCGCAGCGTCAGCCGGTCGGCTTCGGTCAGCGCATTGATGACGAAGGCGCTGCCGGTGTGGCGCTGGCACTCGTGGCAATGGCAGCAGTGCACGAACATCGGC
>JAWKYB010000023.1 GCA_041396705.1 Alphaproteobacteria bacterium | reverse complement strand
GAGATGTAGTATTTCTGCAGCAGGACATAGACCAGCGCGCAGGGCAGGATCGAGATGATGACGCCGGCCTGCAGCGCGCCCCAGTTGATCGTGCCGAAGTCGCCGGTGGCCACCCCGGTCAGCATGATCGGCACGGTGAACGATCCCTCGTCGCTCATGAAGATCAGCGCGGCGATGAACTCGTTCCAGCTCATGATGAACGCGAACAGCGCCACGGTGACGATGCCCGGAAGCACCAGCGGCACGAAGATCCTGCGCAGGATCTGCAGCGAGCTGCAGCCGTCGACCACCGCCGCCTCCTCCAGCTCGCGCGGGATCGCCTCGAAGCTGTTGCGCATCAGGTAGATGCTGAACGGCAGCTGCAGGATCGTGTGCACGATCGCCAGCCCGACATAGGTGCCGGCCAGCTTCAGCGACGAGAACATCAGGTACAGCGGCACCAGCAGCGCCTGATAGGGGATCATCATGCTGGCCAGCATCAGCAGGAACAGCGCCTCCTTGAACGGCACGTCGAACCGGGCCAGGCCGTAGCCCGCCGGGATCGCCAGCGCGAGGCAGAACAGGATGGTCAGGCCGGCGACGATCAGGCTGTTGAGCACGTAGTTGGCCAGCCCGGCCTGATAGGTGAACACCGACAGGTAGTTCTCGACGCTGAGCTCGCGCGGCCAGTAGTGTGGCGGCGCGACCGCCGCCTCCGGCGCCGGCTTGATCGAGGCGAGCAGGCTCGTCACCAGCGGCCACAGCATGACGGCAACGGTAGCGATGCAGATCGCGCCGATCAGATAGCGGGCGGCGCCGCCGCCGCGCCGCTGCGCGCCGATGCGGGTCGCGGTCTCGGCCACGACGCTCACGTCCGCACGCTCCGCCGCGCCAGCCACAGCTGCACGGCGGTTCCGGCCATGATGATCAGCATCAGGATGACCGAAAGCGCGCTGCCGTAGCCCAGGTCGAACCGCACGAACGAGGTCTGGTAGATCCAGTAGACCGAGGTGAAGGTCTGGCCGCGCGGCCCGCCGCCGGTCATCAGGTAGAACTGGTCGAAGGCCAGCATCGAGCCGATCGCCGAGATCAGCGTCGCCAGCAGGATCGAGCGCAGCGCCAGCGGCACGATGATCCGCCGCACCCGCTGCCAGTAGCCGGCGCCGTCGATCATCGACGCCTCCAGCAGATCCTGGCCGACGGTCTGGATGCCGGCGACCATCAGGATCATGCCGAAGCCGACCACCTTCCAGACGACGGAGATGATCACCGCGAACAGGCCGAGGTCGGCCTGGCGGAACCAGACCAGCGGCTCGTCGAGCAGCCCGAGGTCGACCAGCAGCGCGTTGAACAGCCCGACCTGCTGGTCGAACAGCCAGAACCACAGCAGGCTGGACGAGGCCAGCCCGATCACCACCGGCAGGAACACGACGCCGCGGGCGAAGCGCACCAGCGGCCGGTTCACGCTGGTCAGCAGCGCCAGCGCGAAGCCGAGGCCCATCAGGATCGGCGTGATGATCGCGGTGTACTTGACCGTGAACCAGAATGCCCGCCAGAACGACCGGTCCTCGAGTGCCTTCTGGTAGTTGTCGAAGCCGACGATCTCGCCCTCGCCGAGCAGGGATTCGCTGGTCAGCGACGCCCAGATCAGCTGGCCGACCGGATAGACCACGAACACCGCCACGAACAGCAGCGCGGGCGCGACATAGGCCAGGCCGACATAGCGCCTTCGGTTGAGGATCATCGGATGCAGCGGCCCGCGCGGTCCGCAAGCCCGGGCTGCGTGCCTATTCGCTGGCGATCTCCAGCATGGCCGCGCGGGCCTCCTCGATCGCGCCGTCGATGTCGCCGTCGAAGATGCCCTGCTGCAGCATGGTGATCCACGGGCTGGAGTCGGAGTTCACCATGTCGGCGAAGTGGAACACCCAGGGCACGTAGCCCGCCGCCAGCGCCTGCGCCGTCACCTGCACCTTCGGCTGGTTGGCGAAGTAGCTGTTGTCGGCCAGATCGGTGCGGGTGGTCAGGATCGAATTCTTGGCCAGCCCCTCGAGCTGGGCCTCGTCGGTCAGCACCCAGGTCAGGAATTCGCGCGCGATCGCCTCGTTGGGGCCGCCGATCGGGATCGCCACCACGTCGCCGCCGACGAAGCCCGAGACCTGGCCCGGCTCCAGGCCCGGCAGCAGCGTCAGGCCATAGTTGAAGTCCGGGAACTCGCGCTCCATCAGCGAGATCAGGAAGCCGCCGGTACCGGCGATGCCGACGTTGCCGGCGGTGAAGGCGGAGACGAAGTTGGCGCCGGTGTCGACCTCCGCGCTCTCCGGGATCAGGCCCGCGTCCCACATCTCCTTGAAGACGCGCATCACCTCCGGGATCGCATCGCCCTCCAGCGCGCTGTCGTCGCCGCTGCGCGGCAGGATCTTGGCGCCGCCCGCCACCATCAGCGGCGAGGTGACGAAGATGTTGCAGCCCGGGCAGGAGCCGGCGAAGTAGAAGCCGTAGGTGTCGTCGCCCAGCGCCCCGATCCTCGTTGCCATCTCCTGGATCTCGTAGATCGACCGCGGCCCCTGTTCGGGGTCGAGACCGGCCAGCGCGAACAGGTCCTTGTTCCAGGCCAGCACCGAGACGTCCGGCGTGAAGCCGACCCCGTAGATGCGGTCCTCGTAGCGGGCGATGTCCTTGTACGCCGCCACATGGGTGGCGTAGTTCGGATCTGCCTCCAGCTGCTCGGTCACGTCGACCAGGAAACCGGCGCGCATGAAATCGGGCATGTAGATCAGGTCGAACGAGACCAGGTCCGGCGCATCGCCGGCGCGCACGCCGGTGGCCAGCTTGGTCACCATCTGGTTGTCGGGAATCGCCGTCAGCACGATCTTGTCGTCGTGGTTGGCGTTCCACAGGTCGACCATCAGCTGGCCCGGGTCCGCCGCGCTTTCGCGGACCCACATCGAAAGTTCGACTGCCACGACCGACTGGCCGGTGGCGGCGAGGATGCCGGTGGCGGCAAGCAGGACGGCCGCACCACGCATCTGCTTCAGTTTCATTGTTTCCTCCCATTGGCTCGCCGAAGCGCGCTTGCCGGCGCCCGGCGCAGGTCGGAAAAGCTTTTCCCGCACGGCCCGTAAGAAAGCCGCCGCAGCGGCCTCCGATCGAAGGAAAAGCTTTTCCGAACTCGATTAAGACCGAAAACCGACCCCGGAGCAAGGCGTCAAATCAGGCTGGCGATCCGCTGCGGGCCGGGCGGCGGCTTCACTCGTCCGCCAGTTCCGCCACTCGGGCGCCGCGCCAGATTTCGTGGAAGTCGTAGGTGATCTCAGGCTCCTGGAACGCCTGGTACAGGCAACGTGCCTGCACCGAGACGTCGTAGCCGACCAGCGCGCGGCCGTCGGGTGCCACCGCCAGGTCCGGCATCAGCCCGTGCCACAGCTCGCCGTCGCAGGTGAACGGCAGCGCGGTCGGACGGTCGGCGGCGATGTCGGCCTCGGCCTCCAGGAAGCGGCTGGTCCAGGCCGGGCTGTCGCCCACGCAGCCGGCGTCGCAGGCGGCGACCACCGGCAGGGCGTCCGGCGACAGCAGCGCGATCCGCGGCCGGCCGGCGCGGTCCAGCGCCAGCGCCGGGCCCTCGCCGAAGCCGTCCGTCAGCACCACGGTGCCGGCCCAGCCGCGGTCGGTCGTGCAGTCGGCGTCGCACCAGAAGTAGAGCAGCGAATCCGCCAGGTCGGCCTGCTCCGGCGCACCGGCGACGAACACCGCCGCCCGCGGCCGTCCCTGCGGGTCGACCGCGATGTCCCAGGTCGGGCTGGGATAGCTGCCGCTGCCCGGGTTGACCAGGTCGACCCGCCGCCAGTTGGCCCGGTCGGCGCAGCCGGCCTGGCAGCCGTAGTAGTAGAGGTCGTTGGGGATCGCGGTGCCGTCCGGCTCGAAGCCGTAGACCCAGGCCAGCATGTGCGCGGCGCCGTCCGGGCCGACCGCCAGCGCCGGCCGGGTGAACTGCTCGGTGCGGTATTCCAGGTGGTTGGCGAGGTCGGTCTCGCTCCAACCGGCCGGGTCGGTGCAGCCGCCCTCGCAGCTCATGTAGAACACGCCGTAGTGGTCGGGCTCGCTGAAATAGTCGGAGTCGGGATAGACGAAGCGCGGGTTGCCGGCCGGGTCGAGCGCGAAGCTGTGGGTGGGCAGCAGGCGCTCGAAGAAGTCGCCCATGCCGCTTTCGTGGCTGCCGGCCACCCGGGTCAGGGTCCAGTCGCCGGGCCGGCTGCAGTCGCGGCGCGCCGCCAGGAAGCCGCCGGGGTCGCAGGCGCCGTAAAGGAAGTCGCGCCCGCCGAGCCCGTCGGCTGCCTCGGCGACGACCAGCAGGCGCGGCGCGCCCCGCGCGGCGACCGCGATCTCGACCCGGATCGCGCCCGGCACCGGCAACGCCGTGCGCATCCAGGCGCCGTCTTCGCCGCAGCCGGCGGCGCAGGTGGCATAGACAACGTTGTCGTCATAACTCACCGCCGCCATGTGCGCGGTGCCGTCGGCGCCGACGGCGATGCTGGCAGACGCGGTCGCGCCGTCCTGCACCAGGAACTGCGCCGGTACGGGCGGCAGCACGTCGTCCGCCCGCGCGGCGGCGAGCGGGATCAGCAACGCCAGCGGCGCAAGCCGCAGCGAACTGCGTATCGATCGCATGAGGGCCATCGCCAAAGCCTCGACTCCGGGGACCGCACCACAGTGCCCCACGCCGGGCCGGCGGTCATCCGCGACGTGCGGCGCTGCGATGCCCCTTGCGTCCGCGCCCGCGCGGCCCTAAGTGCTGCGCGCCGGGCCGGTGCGTGCCCGGACGGCGGCAGCGGCCGGATGCGCTGTGCTCTTGCGTGAGACATCATGACATCCGGCAACCTGCTTGCCGACCGGCGGCTGGATTTCGCGCGCGACCTGGCCGCGCGCGGCGACGTCGACGCGGCCGTCGACCTCGCCCGCCAGGCGCTGGAGCTGGCCCCGGACTGGGTCGGCGCCTGGTTCCTGCTCGGCGAATGGTGCGACCGTGCCGGCCGCCGCGACGAGGCGGTGGCCGCCTACGGCCGCTGCCTGGCGCTGGATCCGGCCGACCGAGCCGGCGCCGTCGTGCGGCTGGCGCTGCTCGGCGCGGTGGCGGCGCCGCCGGTGCTGCCGCCGGCCTATGTCGCCGGGGTGTTCGACGACTGCGCCGAGGCGTTCGACCGGACGCTGGTCGAGCGGCTCGAATATGCGGTGCCGGGCGAGCTGCACGACCTGGTCGCCGCCGTCGCGGGCGCCGGTGCCGCCTATGCGCGCGTGCTCGACCTCGGCTGCGGCACCGGGCTCGCCGGCGAGCGCTTCCGGCTTGCCGCCGCCTGGCTGGAGGGCGTCGACCTGTCGGAGGGCATGCTCGCGGTCGCCCGCCGCAAGTCGCTCTACGACACGCTCGTCGCCGGCGACCTGCTCGCCTTCCTCGGCGCGACGGCGGCCCGCTACGACCTGATCCTCGCCGCCGACGTGCTGATCTACCTCGGCGATCTCGCTGCCGCGGCCCGCGCGGTGGCGGCGGCGCTGGTGCCGGGCGGGCGTTTCGCCTTCTCGGTCGAATCGATGGCGGGCGACGGCTTCTGCCTGACCGCCGGCCATCGCTTCGCCTATGGCGAGGGCTATCTGCGCCGGGTGCTGGAGGCCGCAGGGCTGGCGGTCGAGGCGATCCGGCCGACGACCTGCCGGCTCGAGGGCGGCCGTCCCGTCGCCGGGCTGCTGGCGGTGTCGCGCCGTCCCGCCGCACCGGCCGACGGGCTCGTCCCGACGCCGCCAGCCGCCGGCGACGACGCCGAAATGCCGTCCGCGCCGAATCCGCCCTTGCACTGAGCCGCTGCGCCGCCGGATATGAACCGGCGCGCGGCACGCCGCGCCCACCGCACCGACAAGCCGCACAAAGGGGGGAAGCTCCGATGGCGAAAGTCTACGTCAGCGACGTGATCGACCAGCCGATCGAGAAGGTCTGGGCGGTCGCCCGCGATTTCAACGGCCACCACGCCTGGCATCCCCTGATCGCCGACAGCCACGTCGAGGACGGCCAGCCCGCCGACCGGGTCGGCTGCGTGCGCAACTTCCACCTGGCCAACGGCGCGCACCTGCGCGAGATGCTGCTGTCGTTCAGCGACCTCGACCACTGCTTCACCTACAACATCCTGGAATCGCCGCTGCCGCTGGCGAATTACGTCGCCACCTTCCGCTGCACGCCGGTAACCGAGGGCGACCGTACCTTCGTCGAGTGGTCGGCCGAATTCGACGCCGCTCCCGACGACGTGCCGGCGCTGAAGCAGCAGGTCGGCCGCAACACCTTCGCGGACGGCATCCTGGCGCTGGCCAAGGCGGTGGTCGCGGCGGGCTGACGGCCGCGGCAAGCGTCCGGCTCCATCCTGACCGTCGCCGTCGACATCGCGCTGGCCGCGGCATTCGCCGTGACCTGGCTGCTGGCTGCCGTCATCGGCTCGAACCGGCAGCTGTCCGGCCCGGACAAGGCCGGCGCCGCCATCGTCTATTTCATGCTGACGCCGCTGCGCTGGCTGCCGCTGGGCTTCGGCCTGCTGGCGGCGACCGGCGCCGGTGCCTTCGCCTGGATCGGCGGCACGAGCGGGTTGCAGTACGCGGCCGTGGTGCTGGTGCATGCCGGCTTCGGCGCGGGCTCGGTCGTGGTGCTGGCCGCGCTCGCCGGCGCGCGCGACCTGCCGGCCGCGCCGAGGGCCGCGATGGTCGTGCTGCCCTTCGTCGTGCCGCTGGCCGAGATCGCCTATGTCGCATGGGCGATGAACCCCGGCATCGCCGCGGCGATCGGCGCCGGCGCGATGATCGCGCTGCTGCTGGCCGCGCTGGCGCTGGGGGCGGCCACCGGCCTGGCGGCTTGGGCGGCGGTGCGCAACGGCCGTCGCCGCACCCGGGTCGCGGCTGCCGACCGGCCGTCGGCCCCGGCGCCGGATCACGAATCGATCCGGCTCGCCGCGCTCGGCGAGCTGGCGGTCGACGCACCGCTGGAGGCGTGGCTGCCCTTCGCCGACGAGGAAGAGCCGATACACGTGCGCGCCTGGGCGCGGGCGGAGATCGGCCAGCGCGCGGCGCTGGCCGACGAGCTGGCCGCGACGCTGGCCGGCGCCGAATGGGCCCGCGCGCTCGACTTCGTCCAGCGCAGCCTGGACTCCGCGCCCGCCGGCCTGGCGGCACCGGTGCGCGACGCGCTGCTGCGCCGGGCCGAGGCGGTGCGCGCCCGGGTCGCCGCCTTCGAGACGCCGTTCCCGCGGCAGTACGAGGCCGAGCTCGGCCAGGCGGTCGACCTGGCCGAGCGGTTCGCGGCCGCGGCGGATTTCCGTCCGCCGCTCCGCGCGCTGCGTGACATCGTCGCCGGCGTGACCGACCGGACGCTGGCGCCGCTCGGCCGCGCCCGGCTCGACGACTGGTTGAACCGAAACCCGTGATGGCGCGACAGAGGGCGGCGGCCGCACGGGCCGCGATCCCGGACCACGTCCCTGGACAGGCAACCGCCATGAACACCGCAGGCAGCGCCGCCTATTCCCGCTTTCTCGACAGCATGGCGATCGGCTACGACGAATGGCACGACGGCACGCCCTACGACCTCGACGCGCTCGACGCGCTGACGCCCGACGAGCGCGTCCGTATCGAGGCGCGGCTGGTCGGCCGCGCCGGCCGCGACTGGCGCGACGTCGAGGCGCTGGTCAGGCTGGGCACGCCGGGCGCCGTCGCCGCGGTGCGCGCGGTGGCCGCCGGCGGCGACCCGGCGATGGCGCTGCACGCCGCCGCCGCGCTGCACGCGGCCGGGCTGATGCCCGACATCGAGACCCAGATCGTCGCCGCGCTGAACCAGCCGGACGAAGACATGAGCCTGAGCCTGCCGCTGCGGCTGGCGGCCGAATGCCCGACCGCCGGGGTGATCGCCGCGCTGCAGCGGGGCGCCCGCACCGCGCGGGATGGCAGGGGCGTGCACTTCGCGGCCCTGCTGTATTTCATCCGCGGCCGGACGGCGGAGGAGTTCGACTGGGACCGCCGGCCGATGTTCCTGCGCTTCGGCCCGGACGACCCGGCCGACCGCGCGGCCGCCTATGCCGAGATGTGCGCCGAGCTGGGCCTCGACCCCGCCGGCTGACCCCGACCGCACCGCCTGCACTCGCCCGGCCGTCCGAACGGCCGGGTCAACCGGAGATGGACACAATGGCAGCCGAGAAGACGCTGATCGACAGGATCGAGTTGCGCGACCTGGAGGACAACTCGACGCTGACGGTCGAGGTGATGCACCATCCCGAGATGGGCAACCGGGGCGTGCCCGGCCTGCAGCTGTTCTACATGGGCCGCTTCGTCAACTACGAGCCGCTGGCGGTCGAGCGCTGGGCCTACCAGGCGCGCAAGGCCGGCATCGACGTGCTGCCGCTCGAGAGCGAATCCTGGGCGGTGCACGCGGACCAGTTCGTCAAGGCCTCGCTGGTCGTCGGCCCGCCGCTGAAGGCCCGCGTCGAGGTCAAGGTGCGCAGCAAGGCGGCCGCGGTGGTTCGCGAGTACGACCTGCCGTTCGCCCTGGAAGACTGACCGGCGCCGCGTCAGCCGGGCCGCCGCGGCGCCGCGCGCGGCGGGGCGGGCAGCGCCAGGGCGACGCCGCCGGAAACGGCGGCTGCCACCGCGGCGATGGCGCACGGCACCGCATAGCTGCCGTCGCGGTCGTAGAGCGCGCCGGCGAGCCACGGCCCGGCAAGGCCGGCGATGCCCCATGCGGTGAACGCGACCATAGGCCCGGGCCATCCGCTCGATCCCGAGCAGGGCATGGACCAGCGCCGGGTACAGCGCGATGACCGCGCCGTAGGACAGGCCGACCGCGGCCAGCGCTGCGATGGCGCCGCCGGGCCCCGCGGCCAGGGCGAGGGCCGCCAGCGCGACCGCGGCGACCAGCGCGGCCAGCAGCAGCAGGCCGCGCGGGTCCCGGCGCTCGGCCACCGCGCCGGCGGCGAGCCCGCCCGCGGCGTTGGCGAGCGCGATCAGCGACACCGCCATCGTCGCCTGCTGCGGGCTGCCGCCGGCGGCCTCGACCAGCGCGGCGGCGTGGCCGATGGCCATCAGGCCGGCGAAGCAGGCGGTGGCGTAGCCGAGCCACATCAGCGCGATCGGCCGCACCGGCAGCGGCGGCCGCGCGGCCCGGTCAGGTGCGGCGGCGGCGACTGTCAGCCCGGACAGGCGCACCGCCACCGCGGCGGCGGCGCTGGCGGCGAGCATCAGCGCCGCCATCGCGCCGAGCGCGGTGCCGGGTCCGTCCAGCGCGATCAGCATGGCGAACAGCCGCGCCAACACCATCGCGCCGAGCGCATAGACGGCGGTGACCAGGCCCATCAGCGTGGCCGCCCGTGCCGGGAAGCTCCGCGCCGCCAGTTGCAGCGCCAGCGCATAGCCCATGCCGTTGGCGAAGCCGAACACCACGCCATAGCCGACATACAGCGCGGCCATGCCCTCGAACAGCAGCGGCAGCGCAAGGCCCAGCGCGCTGTCCAGGCCGATCAGCAGCGCCAGCGTCGGCGCCGGCAGGGCCTGGAACACGCGGCCGGCGCACAGTACCGCGGCGGTCAGGGCCAGCAGGGCGACGGAATAGACCAGCGCGACGTCGGCGCGGGCGGCGCCATAGGCGGCCTCCAACGGCTCGATGAAGACGCTGAACGCATGGATCGAGCCGAGCGTGGCGGTCAGCAGGACGGCCGCGGCGAGGGCGGCGAGCGGACGGGGCGGGGCTGCGGCCATGGCGCGAGCCTAGAACGCGCCGCGCGCCACGGCCAGCGCATGGCATCGACAGCCGCCGCGGCGCTGCGGCATGATGGGCGATCATGGCCAACCGGGCGACCAACCAGGCGATCGCGGTGCATCTGCGCGAGGCGGCCGACCTGCTGGCCGCCCAGCAGGCCAACCCGTTCCGCGTGCGCGCCTACCGCAACGCCGCCGCCTCCGTCGACCGGGTGGAGCGCGACGTCGGCGACGTGCTCGCGGAAGGCGGCGTCGAGGGCCTGGTCGCGCTGCCGGGTATCGGCGAGGCGCTGGCCGCCGCGATCGCCGAGATGGCGCGCACCGGACGCTGGGCGCAGCTGGAGCGGCTGCGCGGCACGGTCGACCCGGAGGCGCTGTTCCGCGCCGTGCCGGGGATCGGGCCCGAGCTGGCGCGGCGCATCCACGATGCGCTCGACGTCGACAGCCTGGAGGACCTGGAGACGGCGGCCCACGACGGCCGGCTGGAAGGCGTGCCCGGCGTCGGCGCCCGCCGTGCCGCCGGCATCCGCGCCGCGCTCGCCCAGATGCTGCAGCGGGGGCGCGCCCGGCCACGTGCGGCGCCGGCCGACGAGCCCGGCGTGGCCGACATCCTCGCCGTCGATGCCGAATACCGCGACAGGGCGGCGGCTGGCAGCCTGGAGAGGATCGCCCCGCGCCGGTTCAACCCGGCTGGCGAGGCCTGGCTGCCGATCCTGCATGCGGAACGCGGCGACTGGCGCTTCACCGCGCTCTTTTCCAACACCGCCCAGGCCCACCGCCTGGACCGGGTCCGCGACTGGGTGGTGATCTACTATCACCGCGACGACCGGCCCGAGGGGCAGTGCACGGTGGTGACCGAGACCCGCGGCACGCTGACCGGGCGCCGCGTCGTGCGCGGCCGCGAGACGGAGTGCCGGAGCCACTACGCCGGCTGAACCGCCGGCCGCCGAAGAGCGGGCAACTCAGCGCACCTGCGCGACCCTCGGTTCGGCGGCGGCGGCGCGCTGGCCGGCCTCGACGATGGCGATGCGCCGCGCTGCCGCCAGTTCGGTGCGCCGCACGGCGTCGCGGTGGCGTTCGTTGCACTGGGCCAGGATCGGCGCCGCCAGCTCGGCCAGCGCCGCGTGGCGCAGGCGCGCCGCCCAGCGCTCGGCCTCGGCCAGCCGCTCGGCCGCCCGCGCGGCGCCGGCACCAGCGGCGACGATCGGCCGGGCCAGGAACGCCTTGGCTTCGTCGTGCAGCCGGGTCAACTCGGCCAGCCGGGCGCGCGACAGTGCGTGCGGCGGGTCGGGTTGCCGCTGCACCGCGACGATGCCGGCCAGCGCCTCGGCCTGCGCGGCGATGGCCTCGCGCAGCGCCGCGGCGTCCGGCGCCGTTTCGGCCCGCGCAGGTGCCGTGGCGTGCGCATTGGCGGCGCGCCGATGCCGCAGTGCCAGCATGACCACCGCGGCGACGGCGATCGCGGCGGCGCCCGTCAGTCCGATGGTCAATCCTGCCATGGCCGCACGGCCTCCCCGGTTGAACGCGGAAGCCAGCCTGGGCCGCAAGGGCGAAGATTTGGTGAAGCGCCCGCCCTCGGCGCACCGGCTCAGACGCCGAGGATCGTGCGCACGTTGGCGATGCCGTCGCGATAGGTCCGCTCGATCATCGTCGCCACCTCGTTCTCGTCGCCGTCTGCGGTCACCGTGAAGCTGCTGGACCAGTGCAAGAGGCTGGCGGCGTCGCCGTCGGGCGCCACCGTCATCGTCGCGTTGTAGGCGGCGATCGGCAGGTCGGTGCCGACCACGGTGTAGGTATAGCTGCGCGCCGCATCGTCGTGGGCGTCCAGCCGCTCGCGGGCGAAAACGTCGGCGCCGACGAAGCCCAGCGTGCGCACCGCGCCGATGCCGTGGCCCTCCACCGTGCAGGCCGCGATCGCCGGCAGCCAGCGGACCAGCCCGCCGAAATCGCCGATCACGCCCCAGACCCTGTCCGCCGACGCCGCGATGCGCTCGGTGACCGATACCCCTGCCATCGTCCGCTTCCTCCCCGTGGGCGCCGCCGATGCGCGCATGGAACCGGCGACGGTCCCTGTCGTTGTTGCCCCGCAGCGCAAGAAATCGCACGAAACGACGGGAGACGCAGCCATGTTCGAAGGTCTTGCCGCGCTGGTGGTGCTGATCCTCGACATCTATGCGATCGCAAAGGTGATCGGCAGCGGCGCATCGACCCGCGAAAAAACGCTGTGGGTGATCGCCATCTTCATCCTGCCGGTGCTGGGCTACATCGCCTGGCTGCTGTTCGGACCGTCGGGCCTGCGCTACCGACGCGCCTAGCCGGGCGGCGGGCTGCGGCGGCGCGGAGCGCACTGGACATCGCGTCCGATTTCGCTAGGTCCCTGCCATGGGGGCGATCCTGCCCCGCCGAGCCAGGGAGCCTGCCGCCATGACTCCGTCCGTGCAACGTGTCGCGGCGCTGAGCGCGTCGCTGTGTCTGATCGGCTGTGTCACGCCGGCGGGCGCCATCGACCGGGTCGTCGACAGCAGCCACGGGCCGATGCGGGTCGAGACCGTCGTCGCCGGCCTGGATCACCCCTGGGCGCTGGCGTTCCTGCCCGACGGCGCGCTGCTGGTGACCGAGCGGCCGGGCCGCCTGCGGCTGCTCGCGCCCGGCGCTGCGCTGTCCGACCCGCTCGCCGGGGTGCCGCCTGTGTTCGCCGAGGACCAGGGCGGCCTGCTCGACGTGGCGATCGATCCGGATTTCGCGGCCAACCGGCTGGTCTATCTCAGCTTCGCGGAGCCCGGCCCGGACGGGACCAACGGCACCGCCGTCGCCCGCGGCCGGCTCAGCGAAGACGGCACCGCGCTGGAGGGCACGACGGTGATCTTCGCGCAGCGGCCGAAGGTCGACAGCAGCAAGCACTTCGGCTCGCGGCTGGTGTTCGACGGCGCCGGCCACCTCTACGTCACCCTCGGCGAGCGCTCCGACGAGGCGTTCCGCGACCAGGCGCAGGACCTCGATTCCCATCTCGGCAAGATCGTGCGCCTGTTCCCCGACGGCAGCGTGCCGCCCGACAACCCGTTCGTCGGCGAGCCCGGCGCCCTGCCGGAGATCTGGTCCTACGGCCACCGCAACGTCCAGGCCGCGGCAATCAACCCGGCGACCGGCGTGCTGTGGGAGATCGAGCACGGTCCGCGCGGCGGCGACGAGCTCAACGTCGTCGCGCCCGGCGCCAACTACGGCTGGCCGCTGGTCTCCTACGGCATCAACTACTGGGGCACGCCGGTCGGCACCGGCGCGGCCGAGATGCCGGGCGTAACCCCGCCGATCTTCCAGTGGACGCCGGTGATCGCGCCGTCCGGCATGATGTTCTACGACGGCGATGCCTTCCCCGACTGGCAAGGCGACCTGTTCGTCGGCGGCCTGCGCTCGAGCGCGCTGGTCCGGCTGGACGTCGACGGCGGCGCGGCGCGCGAGGCGGAACGCCTGATCGACGACCTGGGCCTGCGCATCCGCGACGTGCAGCAGGGCCCCGACGGCGCGATCTGGCTGGTGACCGACGAGGACGACGGCGCGGTGCTGCGGCTGTCGCCGGGCTCGTAGCCGTCCTGGCGGCCGGGGAATGTCCTGCCGGCTCAATCCGGACGCGGTGCCGACCTCACGGCGGCCGGAACGCGGCTGATCGGTCCCGGTCGGTCGGCAGCAAGCCAATCCCGTCCGCACCGCCGGCTGTGTATCGGATTGTCGCAGGCTCCGCGCCTTGCGACGTTCCGATACCTAATCGGGTGCGGATTGGGATCGGCCTGCGACAGGCAGCGGGTATCTGCAGTCGGCGTGCAGGCCCTGCGACGAGCCGGACCTATCGCATCGGCGGCGCTGTCGTCCGGCCTGTCTGATGCCGGAGGATGGCACGCCGTGTCTGGCCGTCGTATCGCGCCGCATCGCCGCCCCAACCCACGCGCGGGAGGAACGAATGATCATGATCAGCAACCGCCGAATGACCGCGTGCGCGACCGTCTCCTGCCTGGCCCTGGCAGCCTGTCTGTCGGACGATCCCGTCCATGCACAGGGCTTCGATCCGCAGGGCATGGCGGCGGAAGCGCTGGCCCAGCCGTTCGTCGGCATCACCGTCGACGGTGTTCGATCCCCCGGCCTCTTTGCGATCGAAGCGACCGACGCGTCGACCGCACCCGTGATCGCGGCGGCGAGCGCTTTTCTCGCCTCGCTCGATGATGAACTGCGTCGGCGCGTCCGGTTCCCGGTCGACGACATGAACGTCTGGCGCAACTGGGCCAACATCCACAGCTTCCCGCGCGAGGGGATATCGCTCGATGAGATGTCGGACGTCCAGCGCGAGCGGGCCCACGCCCTGTTGCGCGCCTCGCTCAGCGCGAAGGGCTACGAGACATCCCGCGACATCATGCGGCTCAATCACCACCTCGCCGAGCTGGTCGACAACTTCGAGGACTATGGCGAGCACCTCTACTGGGTCACCGTGCTGGGCGACCCTTCGGCAACCGAACCGTGGGGTTGGCAGATCGAGGGCCACCACCTGATCGTCAACTACTTCGTGCTCGGGGACCAGGTGGTGATGACGCCCACCTTCATGGGATCCGAGCCGACGCGGGCGCACTCGGGCCTCTATGCCGGCGTCGCGATCCTGGAGGCCGAGGAGGAATTGGCACTCGCCCTGATGCAGACGCTGTCGCCGGCCCAACGCGAGCTGGCCTTGCTCGGCGCCAAGGAGGGCCGGTCCGAGAACCGCACCGAGATGTTCAAGGACAATCAGGTCATTCCGTTCGAAGGCATCCCCGCCGGCAGTCTCGACGAGGCGCAGCGCGCCATGCTCGTCGACCTGATCGAGCTCTATGTCGACAACCTCGATGAGGGCCACGCCGCCGTGAAAATGCAGGAGGTGCTGACCCATCTCGACGAGACCTGGTTCGCCTGGATCGGCGAGACAGGGGACGACGCCGTCTTCTACTATCGCATCCACAGCCCTGTGATCCTGATCGAATTCGACCACCAGGGCCCGATCGCGCTTGACGGCGATGGGCCTTCCCGCAACCACGTTCACACCGTGGTGCGGACACCGAACGGCAACGACTACGGGGCCGACCTGCTGCGCCAGCACATCGAGACGTTCGCCAACGATCCCGAACACGGCCACCACGTCGAATAGATCGACCCCATTCGGATGAAAATATTTCATATCAATATGTTATAGAAACTTCCTTCGACAAGGACGAAGGATTTAGCGCCCGTACAGCGCCTCGATCCGGTCGAAGGCGCGGTCGATCGCGTCCTCCTCGACGCAGAAGGCCATGCGCACATGGTGCTCGCCGGTTGGGCCGAAGGCACCGCCGGGGGTGACCGCCACCTTGGCCCGCTGCAGCAGGTCGAAGGCGAAGCTGCGCGAATCCGCATGCGCGACGCGGATGCGCGGGAACACGTAATAGGCGCCCTCCGGCCGGACGTAGTCGAACAGGTGCGCCACCGCGTCGAGCCGGGCGCAGATGCGGTCGCGGCGCCGGCCGAGGATCGCCTCGAATTCCGCCAGGTGGTGCTGCGGGCCGGTCAGGGCGGCGAGGCCGGCGACCTGCGAGATGCGCGGCGTGCAGATGATGGTGGCGTCGTGCACCTTCAGCACCTGCGCCTTCAGCCCGGCCGGCAGGATCATCGTGCCCAGCCGCCAGCCGCTCATCGCATGCGCCTTGGAGAAGGTGCTGAGATAGGCCAGCCGGTCGCGCAGCGCCGGCACGGCGGCCAGGTTGAAATAGCGGTCGCGGTTCTCGAAGGTGAAGGCGCGATAGGGGTCGTCGAGCAGGACGAACAGTCCGCGCTCGGCCGCGATCTCGCCGACCCGGCGCAGCTCGGCCTCGCCGAAGATCCGGCCGGTCGGGTTCGACGGCGACACCAGGATGATCGCCCGGGTGCGGGGCCCGATCAGGCCGGGCAGGGCGTCGAGGTCGAGCGCCCAGCCGCGTGCCTCGTCCATCGCCCACCACACGCCGGTGCCGCCGCACAGCGCGATCTGGTGGATGTGCGAGGCGAAGCCGGGGTCGGTCAGGATCACCTCGTCGCCCGGCGCCACCAGCACCTGCAGCAGCGCGTTCAGCCCCTGCATGTTGCCGCAGGTGATCATCACCTCGCGGTCCGGATCGACCGCGATGCCGGTGGCGGCCTCGTGCGCGGCGGCGGCGGCGCGGCGCAGCGCCGGCAGGCCGTCGGGCAGGGCGTACTTGCCGATGTCGGCGTCGGTTTCCAGCGCCGCGGCCACCGCCCGGCGGATGTGCGCCGGCGTGCGGAACGACGGCAGGCCCCAGGCCAGCGAGGCCGCGTCGGGCACCGCCGCGCTGGCCATCGCCATCTCCTTGATCGCGGAGATCGCGATCCGGGCGACGTCGGGGGCGATCCGGGTCCGTGCCTCTGCCATGCTGCTCCCTCCCGGCGCGGCGTTGCGGGCGGCCGCCCGCCGGTCGAATATGACGCCAGGGCCGGGCGGCGGAATTGACCGGGCGCAACGCGAGGTGCGGGCGATGGCGGCAGCGGGCGGACGCAGGCGGGTGGTTGTCATGGGCGCCGCCGGGCGCGACTTCCACAACTTCAACATGGTCTATCGCGACGATCCGGCGACCGAGGTGGTCGCCTTCACCGCCGCGCAGATCCCCGACATCGACGGCCGCCGCTATCCGCCGGCGCTGGCCGGGCCGCTCTACCCGGACGGCATCCCGATCGTCGACGAGGCCGGACTGGCGGACCTCTGCCGCGACCGCGCCGTCCACCTTGTCGTCTTCGCCTACAGCGACGTCCGCCACGAGGCGGTGATGCACCGGGCCTCGGTGGCGCTGGCCGCGGGCGCCGACTTCGCCCTGCTCGGCCCGCGCGCAACCACGATCGCGGCGCCGGTGCCGGTGATCGCGGTCTCGGCCGTGCGCACCGGCTGCGGCAAGTCGCAGACCGCCCGCTGGCTGTCGCAGCGGCTGAAGGCGGCGGGCCTGCATTGCGCGGTGATCCGCCACCCGATGCCCTATGGCGACCTGGCCGCCCAGGCGGTGCAGCGCTTCGCCAGCCGCGCCGACCTCGACGCCGCCGCATGCACCGTGGAGGAGCGCGAGGAGTACGAGCCGCACATCGCCGTCGGCAACGTGGTCCACGCCGGGGTCGACTATGGGCGCATCGTCGCCGCGGCGGCGGCGGAGGCCGACCTGATCCTGTGGGACGGCGGCAACAACGACTTCCCCTTCGTGCGGCCCGACCTGCACATCGTGCTGACCGACGCGCTCCGGCCCGGCGACGAGGCCCGCTATCACCCCGGCGAGGCGGTGGCGCGGATGGCCGACGTCATCGTGGTGGCCAAGGCCAACGCTGTGGGCCCGTCGGAGCGCGAGCGGGCCGCGCGCAACGCCCGCGCGCTCAACCCGACCGCCGCCATCGTCAACGCCGCCTCGACGGTGACGCTCGACGACCCGGCGGCGGTGCGCGGGCGGCGGGTGCTGGTGGTCGAGGACGGGCCCACCATCACCCATGGCGAGATGGCCTATGGCGCCGGCTTCGCCGCGGCAACGGCCGGCGGTGCGGCGCAGATCGTCGACCCGCGCCCGGGCGCGGTCGGCCGCATCGCCGCCGCCTACGCCGCCTATGGCCACATCGGGCCGGTGCTGCCTGCGCTCGGATACGGCGCGGCCGAGCTCGACGATCTCGCCGCGACCATCGCCGCCAGCCCGGCCGAGGTGGTGGTCTCCGCCACGCCCTGCGACCTCGCCGCGCTGATCCGCATCGACCGGCCGGTGGTGCGCGCCCGCTATGCCTTCGCCGAGATGGACGAACCTGGGCTCGGTGCGCTGGTCGACGCCTTCGTCGCCGGTCGCTGGCCCGCACCGTCCTGAGCCGGACCCTCTGGCCGGGCCCGGCATTCGCGGCTAGCCTGCGGGCAACGACAGACGCCGCCTTGCGCGCGGCGCGCCAGAACGAGGAACAGCCGATGCGCGGACCGATCCCCGGACTTTCCCATGTCGATCATGTCGGGCTGACCGTGCCCGACCTCGATGCAGCGGTGGCGTTCTACTGCGAGGCATTCGGCGGGACCGAGCTCTACCGCATCGGCCCGTTCGATGCGGCGGAGATGCCGCGGGCGGATGACGGCCGCGACTGGACCGAGGCCCATGTCAACGTCGCCGGCGCGCGGCTGACCATCGCCATGCTGCACATCGCGCCGAACCTGATGCTGGAGCTGTTCCGCTACGAGCGGCCGGCCGACGCCAATCCGAGCCCGCCGCGCAACTGCGACATCGGCGGCCACCACATCGCGTTCAAGGTCGCCGACATCGCCGCGGCCAAGGCGCATCTGGCGATCATGGGCTGCACGCTGATGGCCGGACCGATCGTCATCGACGAAGGGCCCTGCGCCGGCATCAAAGTCAACTATGTGCTCGACCCGTGGGGCAACCAGCTCGAACTGGTCGAGTATGAGCGCCAGGCCTTCGAGGCCGACGCCCCGGTCAAGATCTATCGGCCGCAGGGGTGAGCGCGACGGCTGCATCCGTGCGGCGCCGACGGGGCCGCAATTCATCCTCCCCCGGCACGGGGGAGGGCTGCGTCGCGCGCGCTGGCGGTCGGCGACGGCGGGCACGCGGCCGGCGGGCAGCGGAATGACCGGCGGCTAAGGGGGGGAGAAGCGATGGCAAGCATCGGGGTGGTCGGGTCGGGGATCAACGGGCTGGTCGCCGCGCACGGCCTGCTGCAGCAGGGTCACGCGGTCACGCTCTATTCCGAGCGGTCGGCGCAGGCCTGGCTGGACGAGGTGCCGCCCACCGGCACCGCATGCCGCTTCGCCACCTCGCTGGACCTTGAGGCCGAGACCGGGCTCAACCACTGGGATGCGGATGCGCCGGCGATCGAGGGCGTGCACCTGACCTTCTGCCACAAGCCGGGCTGGCAGCTGATCGACCTGATGGGCCGGCTCGACCGGCCCGCCCGTGCCATCGACGTGCGGCTGCAGAGCCATCGCTGGACCCGCGACCTGGAAGCCCGCGGCGGCCGGGTGGAGATCGAGCGGGTCGACGTCCCCCGCCTCGACGCGATCGCCGCGGCGCACGACCTTGTGCTGGTGGCGGCCGGGCGCGGCGACGTCGGCGGGCTGTTCGCCCGCGACGAGGCACGCTCCACCTACACCGCGCCGCCGCGCAAGCTGACGATGATGGTGGTCCGCAACGCGCCGCTGGACCGCACCGGCGACGGCATTCCGTTCCGGCCCGCCATCAAATTCAATTTCTTCGCCGCCTGGGGCGAGGAGTTCGCCATCCCCTACTGGCACAAGGACGGCTTCGCCTGCTGGAACCTGCTGTTCGAGGGCCGGCCCGGCGGCCCGCTGGATGCGTTCGACGACTGCGCCGACGGAGAGCAGGTGGTCGCGCGGGCGAAGCGGGTGTTCCGCGACTGCATCCCGTGGGACCACGCCTGGTTCCGCGACGCCGAGCTCGCCGACCCGAACGGCTGGCTGAAGGGTCAGTTCGTACCCTGCTTCCGCGACCCGGTCGGCACGCTGCCGTCGGGGCGCGTGGCGATGGCGCTGGGCGACACTGCCAACAGCCTGGACCCGATCGGCGGCCAGGGCGCCAACAACGGCTATCGCCAGATCGGGACGCTGCTGGCCGCGGTCGCCGAGCGGCCGGAAGGTCCGTTCGACGCCGCCTGGATGCGCGCCACCTTCGACCGCTTCTACGAGAGCTCGGGCCGGGCGACCAACGCCTTCAACAACCTGCTGCTGGAGGAGATCACGCCGGCGGCCAAGGAGGTGCTGATCGCGCAGTACGGCAGCGACGGCCGGCCGGGCAACGCCAGCCCGCAGCAGCGCATCGCCGACCGCTTCTTCAACAACTTCGACGATCCGACCAGCTTCACCGAATGCCTGCTCGATCCGGCGGCGTCGCGCCGCGCGATCGCCGAGGCCTATGGCCGCGCCGCGGGCAGCGCCGGCCTCAAGGGCCGGCTGCGCATCGCCGGCGGCCAGCTGCGCCAGCTTGTCGGCCTGCCGCGATCGTCGCACCCGCTGGCGCGGATGCGTCCGGCGGCCTGAGCCCGACGCATGAAGCCGACCCTGCGCGACGGCGGGCTGACCCTGGAACCGTCGGCCGGGCGCGACCTGGACGAGCTGTGCCGCCTGCTGTGGCATCCGCTGGTCCGGCTCTATCTGTGCGACGATGCGGCGCTGCCGCGCGCGGCGGTCGGCGGCATGCTGGCGCAGAGCGCGGAACTCGACGGGCGCGGGCTGGGTTTGTGGACCGTGCGGATCGCCGACGCCGGCTTCGCCGGGGTCGCCGGGCTGCTGCCGGTGCCTGCCGGCGGTGGCGCCGCGCCGGAGATGGCAGGCGGCGTGGAGCCGCTGATCGCGCTCGACCCGGCGTTCTGGGGCGACGGCCACGCCACCGCGGCGCTTGCGTTGCTCGCCGGCCATGCGCGCGATCGCTGCGGCCTGGGCCGGCTGGTCGCCGCGGTCGACGAGCCCGATCGGGCGTCGCGGCGGCTGATGGGGCGCTGCGGTTTCGAGGAGATCGGCCGGGCGCCGGGGCCGCGGTATACCCTGGTGCTTTACCGCCGCTGGCTGACCGCGCAATGACC
Organism: Alphaproteobacteria bacterium; assembly: GCA_041396705.1. Lineage (NCBI taxonomy): Bacteria > Pseudomonadati > Pseudomonadota > Alphaproteobacteria > Alphaproteobacteria bacterium. Next base: position 43,392 of record JAWKYB010000023.1, on the reverse strand, counting down.
TGTTGCCGATCCGCGTCACTGTGATGTTCGTGTAACGCCAACGGCTTGAAGTCCGATGCAGCGCACACCACTTGACCCGACACAGCGACGACAGCGGGGGTGCCCCGGCGGAAGCGGCCGACTCTTCCGTGCGCGCGCAGTCTTGTCGCGAACCCAGCCGGCGGACGACTTCACGTAATGGACTTCCTGTTCGGCGACATTCTGGGCAAGCCGCTGTGGAGCTGGCTGGCGTTCTTCTGCGTCATCCTGGCCCTGCTGGTGTTCGACCTGGGCATCCTCCACCGCAAGCCCAAGGAAATCGGCGTCCGCGAAAGCCTGAAGCTGTCCGCCTTCTACGTCGGCATCGGCGTGGCCTTCGCCGGCTGGGTCTGGCACCACCTCGGGCCCGATCCGGCGGTGCAGTACCTGACCGGCTTCGTCGTCGAATGGAGCCTGGCGCTCGACAACGTCTTCGTCATCGCCACCATCTTCGCCTATTTCGGCATTCCGCGCGCCTACCAGCATCGCGTGCTGGTCTGGGGCATCCTCGGCGTGGTGGTGCTGCGCGCGATCATGATCGGCGCCGGCGTTGCCGCGGTGCATGAGTTCGACTGGGTGCTGCAGGTCTTCGCCGCCTTCCTGGTGCTGACCGGGCTGAAGATGCTGTTGACCGCCGACAAGGAATACGACGTCGCCAGCAACCCGATCCTGCGGCTCATGCGCCGGCGCCTGCGCGTCACCGAGCAGCTGCACGAGGACCGCTTCCTGGTCCGCCAGCCCGATCCGCGCAGCGGGCGGGTGGTGACATTCGCGACCCCGCTGCTGCTCGCGCTGGTGCTGGTCGAGATCGCCGACATCATCTTCGCGGTCGATTCGATCCCGGCGATCTTCGCCATCACCACCGACCCCTACATCGTCTATACATCGAACATCTTCGCCGTGCTCGGCCTGCGCGCGCTGTTCTTCGCGTTGTCGGCGATGATGCATCGCTTCGCGCTGCTGAAATACGCGCTGGCCGTCGTGCTGGTGTTCATCGGCGGCAAGATCCTGGCGGCGGACCTGCTCGACATCGGCAAGATGCCTGCGATGCTGTCGCTGGCGATCACGCTGGCAATTCTCGGCGCGGGCCTGGTCGCCTCGCTGTGGCGCACGCGGGCGACGCCGGCCGCAGTGCAGAGCGCCAGCGGCAGCGAGCGGAACCGCAGCGCCGCCTGACCGTCCGGGTCCGCCTGCGCCGGCGCAAACGGCGGGGCCGCGCACGGGCGGCCTTGCGAAATCGAGGGGGATGGCAGATGCCCGCCAGGATTCGCACAGTCACGCTGGCCCTGGCCGCGGCCGTCGCCGCGGCGCCGGCCATGGCGGCCGGTCCGGCCGGCGGCCTGTTTGAGCAGGTCGAGCCGCTCGACCTGACCGAGGACTATTTCGTCGGCCTGTGGGCATGGGCGCCGCCGAGGAATGCCTCGACGGCGACACCATGGCCTTCTATGCCTCCGGCGCCTGGGCGGTGACCAACGCCGGCGGCAACCCGGTCGAAGCGATCGGCGTGTGGTCGCTGGCGCAGGGCAGCCTGGTCGTCGACTTCTCCGACCTGGACATGCCCGACCAGGTCGAAACCGCGACCGGCCTGGTCGGCGCCGACGGCGAGACCCAGTTCCGGCTGACCAGCGACATGGTCGCCGGCGGCGAGCAGACGCTCTACCGCTGTTCCGAGTAGGGCGCGCCCGGCATCAGGCCGCCGCGGCCGCCTGCGGGCTGGCCGGCATTGCCACGAAGCCCGGCAGCGCCTCGATCCGGCCCAGCCAGGCACGGATCGCGGGATAGGGCGTCAGCGCGACGCCGCCCTCCGGCGCGTGCGCCGTGTAGGAATACAGCGCGACGTCGGCGATGGTCGCCGCCGATCCGACCAGCCAGTCGCGGCCGGCAAGGTGCCGTTCCAGCACGTCGAACAGGTTCGCCGCGATCGCCTTGGCGCGCTCGGTGTCCAGCTTCGCGCCGAATACCGTCGCCAGCCGGGCCGCAGCCGGCCCGCCGGCCAGTTGCCCGGCGGCCACCGACAGCCAGCGCTGTACCGCCGCGGCCGCCGCCGGCTCTGCCGGGTACCAGCGGCGCGCCGGGTCGTGGCGCAGCGCCAGATAGACCAGGATCGCATTGCTGTCGGCCAGCGTGACCTCGCCGTCCTGCAGCACCGGCACCTGTCCGAACGGGTTCAGGGCCAGGAATGGCGCGGCCTTGTGCGCGCCGCTGGCCATGTCGACCGGCACGATCTCGTGCGCCAGTCCCAGCAGCGAGAGGAACAGACGGGCCCGGTGGCTGTGGCCGGACAGCGGGAAGTCGTGCAGGCGGATCATGGCGCTCTCCTGTTGCGGCGCGGGCCCGAGTGATGCTTCTTTCAGCGGGTGACGACAATCCGCCGAAACGGCAGCGGTTTATTGCACAGGATGAAATAATCATGGACCGCCTGGACGCGATGCGCGCCTTCGTTGCGGTGGCGGACAAGGGCGGCTTCGCGCCGGCGGCCCGCCAGCTCGGCCTGTCGGCGCCCTCGGTCACCCGCGCGGTGGCCGGGCTGGAGGAGCGGATCGGCACCCGGCTGCTGCGCCGGTCGACCCGCACGGTGCGGCTGACCGAGGCCGGCGCGGGTTATCTCGCCGACTGCAAGCGCATCCTGGCGGAGCTGGCGGATGCCGAGGCGGCCGCCGCCGGCGGCCACACCCAGCCGACCGGCCAGCTCGGCGTCACCGCGCCGGTGCTGTTCGGGCGCTTCCACGTCGCCCCGATCGTGCTCGATTTCCTCGGCCGCCACCCGAGCGTGCACGTGCGCTGCCTGCTGGTCGACCGCGTGGTCGACATGCTGGAGGAGGGTTTCGATGTGGCGATCCGGATCGCCCAGCTGCCCGATTCCGCCCTGACCGCGGTGCGCGTCGGCAGCGTCAGGCGCGTCACCTGCGCGGCGCCGCGCTATCTGGAGCGGCATGGGGTGCCGCGCCGGCCGGAGGATCTGGCGCGCCACGACCGCGTCAGCTTCTCGCCGATGTTCGCCGAGCGCGACCTGCCGAACGCCCCGCCGCCGCGCCTTGTCGCCAACACCGCCGACCAGGCCATCGCCGCCGCCGTCGCCGGCCTGGGCCTGGTCCGGGTGCTGGCCTATCAGGTCGAGGCCGAGTTGAAGCACGACCGGCTGCGGATCGTGCTGGCCAACCACGAGCCGCCGCCGTTGCCGATCCATGTGGTCCATGCCGAGGGCCGGCGGGCCAATGCCAAGGTGCGCGCCTTCGTCGACATGGCGGTGGAGCGGTTGCGCGCGGTGCGCGCGCTGCGCGAGGCGGAATGAGCTTTTCGTTTGCCCGGCCGGTCGCATCGTGTATGTCGCACGCCGTCCTTCACCACAGGGGGCAGGGGGCGGCGAGGGGATGACCGCAGCGGAACGGGAGGCGGCGCCGGACGGCCAGGCGCCGATGGTCGACCTGCGCGGCGTCACCAAGCGCTATGGCGCGGTGACGGCGGTGGAGGATGCGACCTTCGCCGTGCGCGCCGGCGATTTCCTGACCATTCTCGGCCCCAGCGGCTCCGGCAAGTCGACGCTGCTGCGGATGATCGCCGGCTTCGAGGCGCCCGACGCCGGCGCGATCGCGATCCACGGCCGCTCGGTCGCCGACCAGCCGCCGCACCGGCGCTCGATCGGCATGGTGTTCCAGCGGCTGGCGCTGTTCCCGCACATGACCGCGGCGCAGAACGTGGCCTATCCGCTGAAGATGCGCCGCTTCGATCCGCGCAGCATCGGCGAGCGGGTCGAGACCTACCTGAAGCTGGTGCGGCTGGACGGCCTCGGCCGCCGGCGCGTGCAGCAGCTCAGCGGCGGCCAGCAGCAGCGGGTGGCGATCGCGCGCGCGCTGGTGTTCCATCCCGACCTGCTGCTGCTCGACGAGCCGCTGGCCGCGCTCGACCGCAAGCTGCGCGAGGACATGCAGCTGGAGTTCCGCCGCATCCAGCAGGAACTGGGCGTCACCACCATCAACGTCACCCACGACCAGCGCGAGGCGCTGGTGATGTCGGACCGGGTGATCGTGATGGACCACGGCCGCATCCAGCAGGCGGCGGACCCGCTGACCACCTACAACGCGCCCAGCAATGCCTTCGTCGCCGGCTTCCTCGGCATGACCAACCTGCTGCCGGGCGAGGCGACCGCGCTGGACGGCGACCGCGCGACCGTCGCGGTCGGCGACCTGCGCCTGGTCGGCCGCAACCAGGGCGTGGTGCGCGCCGGTGCACCGGTGCAGTGCGCGCTGCGGGCCGAACGGGTGCGGATCGCGGCCGCCGATGCGCCGGACACGCTTCCGGCCACGGTCACCGAGGAGGTGTTCGAGGGCGACCGCCTGATCTATGTCTGCGCGGTCGACGGGCTGGGACAGCCCGCGCTGCGCGTGATCGAGCACGCGCCGTCCGTCCAGGGACTGCGTGCGCCCGGCGACCGGGTCGGCCTGAACTGGGCGGCGGACGACCTGCTCGTCTTCCCGGCCGACATCGGCTAGAACCGCCATTCATTCAACACGGGGGAGGTCAACATGACTGGACAATCACCGATCCGCAGCGGCGCCACCCGCCGCCAGTTCCTGCGCAGCGGCGCCGCCACGGCCGCCGGCGCCGCCGCGCTGTCGGCACCGTTCGTGCGCCGTGCGTCGGCCCAGCCGGCGAAGCCGAGCGAGATCATCGTGCGCGCCTGGGGCGGCGCCTGGGGCGAGGCGCTGCAGGGCGGCGTCGCCGACGGCTTCACCGCCGAGACCGGGATCGCGGTCCGCTTCGACTACACCGAGGACAACGAGATCCGGCCGAAGATCTGGGCCGCGATCGACCAGGGCCGGGTGCCGCCGATCCACGTCAACTGGGACACCAGCACCAACGCCACCATCTCCGCCCAGCGCGGGGTGACGGTCGCGCTGGACGACCTGCCCAATCTGGAAGGCCTGCTGCCGGTGGCCAAGCCGGCCGGCATCGACGGCTATCCGTTCGTCAACACCTATTCCTACGTCTATGTCTGCGCCTATCGCGACGAGGCGTTTCCGGACGGCCCGCCGGCCAGCTGGAAGGTGATGATGGAGCCGCGGTTCAAGGGCCGCATCGCGCTGTACGACGACGGCATCGGCTTCACCCCCGTCAACGTCATCATCGGCGGCGGCACGGCGGCTGACATCCCCGACAACATGGAGCCGGGCTGGGAATTCTACCGCCAGCTGAAGGCGCAGGAGCCGCTGCTGGGCGAGGACCCGGACTTCACCACCTGGTTCCAGCAGGGCGAGATCGACATCGCCTGCACCATCTCGGTCAACGCCCGCGCGGCCAAGCAGAGCGGCATCGCCGTCAGCTGGACCGTGCCGGAGGAAGGCTGCAAGGTCGATACCGACGGCCTGTGGGTGCCGAAGAACCTGCCGGAGAACGAGGAATACTGGGCCAAGCAGTTCGTCAACCACGCGCTGTCCGGCCCGGCGCAGCAGGAATGGTGCAGCCTGCTCGGCCTGCCGCCGGTGTTCCCCGGCCTGGAGCCGCCGGCCGACCTGGTCGGCGACCCGGCCTATCCCACCAAGCCTGAGGACTTCGCCAACCTGGTCTCGGTGCCGAGCCCGGTGCTGGTCGAACACCAGCAGGAGTGGTTCACCAAGTTCAACGAGATCATGCAGGGCTGACCCGCCGGCGACTGCTGCCACCCTCCCCCGGGAACGGGGGAGGGGAAGCACCGCGACCGGTCACGTGCACCAAGCGTCCCACATCCGGCTGCCGCTGCGCTGGCGCCTGCTCGATGCGGCCGAGGCCGTGGCGGCGGCGCTGTGGCCGCGGCCGTGCCGGCGCTTCACCGGTTGGCTCCTGCTGGCCCCGGCGCTGCTGCTGGTCGGGCTGCTGGCCGCGGGCATGGTCTACATCGTCGACTACAGCCTGCGCGCGCTCGACCCGGCCACCTACCGGCTGGTCGAGGCGTGGTCGTTCGCCAACTACGCCATCGTCGCCGACCAGGCGGTCTATCTCGACATCGTTTTGCGCAGCGTGCTGGCGGCGGTGATCGTCACCGCGGTGACGCTGGTGCTGGCCTTCCCCTATGCCTATGTCATGGTGCGCACGCCGTCGCGCCTGACCCGCAAGGCGTTGCTGGTCTGCCTGTTCCTGCCGTTCTTCATCGGCCAGGTCGTGCGGGCCTACGGATGGCTGATCATCCTGGGCAAGCAGGGGCTGATCAACCAGGCGCTGTCGGGCCTCGGCCTCGGCACGCTCGACCTGCTCTACAACTACAACGCCGTCCTGCTCGGTCTGGTCCAGTACATGCTGCCGTTCGCGGTGCTGATGCTGGCGCCGGCGCTGACCGCGATTCCGGAGGAGGTCGAGCAGGCCTCGGAGAGCCTGGGCGCGACCTGGCCGCGCACCTTCCTGCACGTGGTGATCCCGATGGCCAAGCCGGGCCTGGTCGGCGCCGCGGTGGTGGTGTTCACGCTGACCGTGACCGACTTCGCCATGCCGGAGATCCTCGGCGGCGGCACCATCGACTTCATCGCCAACGCGATCTACGACGGTTTCTTCCAGATCTCCAACGCCGGCCTCGGCTCGGCGCTGGCGGTGATCCTGGTGCTGCTGGGCAGCACCCTGGTCGCCGTCATCTTCGCCGGCCTCGGCGCCGGCACCCTCAGCTTCGTCGCGCGGCGGGGTTGACGAGGATGCAGCGGCGACTCTGTTGGCGGCGTCTCGCCCCCCAGAGCGCGTCATCCCCGGGCTCGTGCCGGGGATCTCCGGCCGGGTTCGTACGGGCGGCGAGGGCGGACGGCGCCCTTTCCCGCATAGATCCCCGGGACAAGCCCGGGGATGACGGACTGGGGGGGCAGCGCTGATGCGCGCGCCGCGTTCGAAGACGATGGTGCTGTGGGGCATCGTCTGGTTCAACCTGATCTGCCTCGGGCTGCCGACCGTGATCGTGCTGGCGGCCTCGTTCACCGCCGGCGAGATCGTCACTTTCCCGCCCGACGGGCTGTCGCTGCGCTGGTACGAGCGGCTGTGGGAACGTAGCGAGTTCGTCGACGCCTTCCTGCGCTCGCTGTGGGTGGCGGCGGTGTGCACCGCGATCGCGATCCCGGTCGGCACGCTGGCGGCGATCGCCATGGTGCGGTTCCGGCTGCGGTTCCTGACCGCGATCCAGGTCTATCTGCTGCTGCCGTTCACCATCCCGCTGATCGTCTCCGGCATCGGCCTGATGCTGATCTTCGGCGAGGTGCGCATCCTGGGCCAGCTGTGGCCGGTCGGCGTCGCGGCCTGCGTGATCAACCTGCCGTTCATGATCTGGGCGGTCAGCGCCAGCGTCAACGCGCTCGACCCCGACCTGGAGCTGGCCGCCGCCAGCTGCGGCGCGCCGCCGCTGCAGGTGTTCCTCACCGTCACGCTGCCGGCGGTGCTGCCGGGCGTGATCAGCGGCGCGCTGCTGATGTTCATCCTGGCGTTCAACGAGTTCATCGTCAGCCTGCTGCTGGTCGACGCGCGCATCGTCACCCTGCCGGTCAGCATCTACAACTCGATCCGCAGCGTGATCACGCCCGACCTCGCCGCGGTCTCGGTGGTCTACATCGTGGTGGCGGTGGTCGCGATCTGGCTGCTCGACCGGCTGGTCAGCCTGGACATCTTCCTGAAGTCGAAATAGCCGCAGCGCTTCCCGCGCGCCTCGGAACGGCATTAGACTTCCCCGTCTCCAGCGGACACGGGGAGGGCGCGATGCGGCGGCATATCTGTCTCGGTTTCGGTCTCGGCTTGGTCCTGTGCGGTGCGGCGTCCGCCGCCTGGGCGCAGGCCAGCCCCACGCTGACCGCCGCACGCGATGCGCTGACGGCCGGCGGCCATCCGGTGACGCAGGAGATCGTCACGCTGACGGTGGACGGGCAGGCCGTGATCGGCACCCTGGCGCTGCCGGGCGACGTGGAGCGGCCGCCGGTGGCGCTGCTGCTGCACGGCTTCACCGGCTCGCGCGACGAGCTGCCGATCGCCAACACCGACGAGGGCGTGTTCTCGCGGACGGCGCGACGGCTGGCCGAGCACGGCGTCGCCTCGCTGCGCATCGACTTCCGCGGCTCGGGCGAGAGCGACGGCGCGTGGGAGGACACCACCTTCACCGGCCAGACCCGCGATGCGCTGGCCGCCATCGACTGGCTGGCCGGCGATGCGCGGGTCGACGGCGAGCGGCTGGCCGTGATCGGCTGGAGCCAGGGCGGGCTGGTGGCGGCCGGCGCGGCGGCGGCCGACCCGCGGGTCGACACGCTGGTGCTGTGGGCGCCGGTGGCGCATCCGCTGGCGACCTATCCGCCGCTGATGGGCGCCGACACGGTGGCCGCCGGCCTGGCCAGCGGCGGCGCGCCGGTGCATGTGGCGCTGCCCTGGGGCGCCGAGTTCGACATGCGCACGCCGTTCTTCGAGGAGCTGTATCTGGTCACGCCGCTGGCCTCGATCGCGCACTATCCGGGCCCGCTGCTGGTGATCGTCGGCACCCGCGACACCATCGTGCAGCCGCAGCCGCTGGAGGGCCGCTCCTATCTCGCCAACCATGATGGGCCGGAAGAGCTGCTGGTGCTCGACACCGACCACGTCTGGGATGCGTTCGGCGGCCCCGACATGGTCGACGAGATGGCGCTGTGGTCGCTGGCCTGGATCGGCTCGACGCTGTAGGTTGCCGACGGGATTATCGCGCCTTAACAACTCTCTAGTCCCGACCTGCGATGGTATGGGCCGAGCGAAGCGGCCCGGCGGCGGGCGCGCCGTCTTGACGGACCCGTTGCGTGCGCCTGAAGCAGACCATCGCGTTGCTGACCGGAGGGGCCATCCTGGCGATGGCCGGCCTCAACGCGGCCGTGCTGGTGCCGGTGGCCGGCGGCTTCGCCTCGATCGAGGAAGGCCAGGCCCGGCGCAATGCCGAGCGGGTGCAGGCCGCCATCGGGCTGCGGCTGGACGCGATGGTGCGCACCGCCACCGACTGGTCGCACTGGGACGAGACCTACGGCTTCGTCGCCGGGCTGGACGACGGCTACATCGAGCGCAACCTGGCGTTCGACAGCATCCGCACCATCGGCATGAACCTGGTCTATTTCTACGACCTGGCCGGCCAGGCGATCTGGGGCAGGTCTACGACCTGGACACCGGTGCTGTGCTCGAATTGCCGGCGTTGGCGTCGCTGCCGCCCGGCGATCCGCTGCTGGCGGCGGCGGCACGGTTCAGCGATGTGCACGGCATCCTGCCGACCGCGCTGGGGCCGATGCTGGTCGCCGCCACGCCGGTGATGCCGAGCGCCGACACCGGCCCGGCCAACGGCACGCTGGTGTTCGGCCGGCTGCTGACCGATACCGTCGTCGCCGCGGTCGCCGACGAGACCCAGGTGCGGTTCTCGGCCGAGCCGCTCGCGGCCGATGCCGATGCCGTCGCCGGCGACTATGCCGTTGTCGCACGCAGCCCCGACCTGCTGGTCGGCGCGCTGGTGCTCGGCGATATCCACGGCAACCCGGCACTGCGGCTGCGGGTCGAGACGCCGCGCGACGTGACCGGCGCCGGCGACCGGATCATCGGCATTTCGTTGCTGGCGCTGGTGCTGGCCGGGCTGCTGGCGATCGCCGTGCTGTGGTTGCTGCTGCAGCGGACCGTGGTGCGGCCGCTCGCCCGGGTCACCGGCGACATCCAGGCGATCCGCCAGACCGGCCGGCTCGACCGGCGGCTGGCCATCGCCGGCGCCGAGGAGTTCCAGGCGCTGGGCCTCGAGTTCAACCGCATGCTCGACCGCCTGGACGCGGTGCACCGCCAGCTGGTCGAGCGCACCCGCGACGCCGAGGCGGCGCAGGCCGGCGCCGAGCGGGCCAACGAGGCCAAGTCGTCGTTCCTCACCAACATGAGTCATGAGCTGCGCACGCCGCTGAACGCGATCATCGGCTTCTCGGACCTGATGCAGCACGAGGCGTTCGGCCCGCTCGGGCACGCGAAGTACAGAGAATATGTCGACGACATCCGCGATAGCGGCCGGCATCTGCTGGCGCTGATCAACGCGATCCTGCACCTGGCCCAGGCCTCGAACAGCAAGCTGATCCTCGACGAGGCGACGGTGCCGCTGGACGAGTTGATCGACGCCGCGCTGCGGCTGGTCCAGCCTGCCGCGATGGCCGGCTCGGTCGACGTGTTCCGGGTCCAGGGCCCGGCCGCGCCGGCCGTGCGCGTCGACCGCACCAAGCTCAGCCAGGTGCTGATCAACATCCTGTCCAATGCGGTCAAGTTCACGCCGCCCGGCGGCCAGGTGCGGGTGGCCGTGCGCGGCCTCGCCGACGGCGGCCTGGAGATCGAGGTCACCGATACCGGCATCGGGATGCGGCCGGAGGACATTCCAGAGGCGCTGAAGCCGTTCACCCAGGTGCACGACGGCCGCGACGGCCGGCTGCCCGGCACCGGGCTCGGCCTGCCGCTGTCGGTGGCGCTGATGGAGCTGCATCAGGGCAGCCTGTCGCTGGAGAGCAGGCTGGGCCAGGGCACCACCGTGTTGCTGCGCCTGCCGGCCGCGCGCGTCGCCGCCAAGCCGGCGGCCCGCAGCGCGGATCAGATCGACGCCATGGTGCCGCCGTCGACGTAGAGCAGCTGGCCGGTGATGTAGGCGGCGGCGTCGGACGCCAGGAACACCGCGGCGCCGACCAGGTCGTCGAGCCGGCCGAACCGGCCCATCGGAATCTTGCCCAGCATCGCCTGCTGCCAGTCCGGGTCCCGGTAAAAGCCTTCGGTCATCGCCGTGCGGAAATAGCCCGGCCCGATGCCGTTGACGCGGATGCCGCGCGGCGCCCACTCGGCCGACAGCGCGCGGGTCATGCCCAGCATCCCGCTTTTCGACGCGGTGTAGGGCGCGGCGGTGGGGATGCCGACGCCCGACGTCAGCGAGCAGACGTTGACGATGGCGCCGGGCAGGCCGGCGGCCAGCAGCGGCCGGGCGAAGGCCTGGGCGACGAAGAACGCACCCTTCAGGTTGGTGTCGACGATCGCGTCCCAGGTGGCCTCGTCGACGTCGGCCGACGGCTTCACCCGCTCGAAGCCGGCGTTGTTGATCAGGATCGCCGGCTGCCAGCCCTGCCGCGCCACGTCGTCGGCGAGCTGGCCCACCGCGGCGACCGAGGCGACGTCGCAGGACAGGCACAGCGCGTTGCGGCCGTGGCGCTCGACCGCGCGGGCGGTGTCGGCCAGGTCGGCGGCGCTGCGGGCGACCAGCACGACGTCGGCACCGGCCTCGGCCAGCCCCTCGGCCAGCGCCGCGCCGATGCCGCGGCTGGCACCGGTGACCACGGCCTGGCGGCCGGCAAGCGAGAATGAGGGCATCGGCAGCGGGCCTCCCGTTCAGTCGCGCCGGTCCTCGCGGGCATAGGCCTGGCCGAGCGCGGCCGGCGCGGCGTGGACGGAGCGGCGGACGACGGCGGTGAAGATCAGCACCGCCAGCGTCGCCAGATAGGGCAGCATCTTCAACAGGAATGTCGGCACGTTGGCGCCGGTGGCCTGGATGCGCGGGATCAGCGCCTCGATGCTGCCGAACAGCAGCGCGCCGAGGATCGCCCGCCACGGGCTCCAGCGCGCGAAGATGACCAGCGCGACCGCGATCCAGCCGCGGCCGCCGGTCATGCCCTCGACCCAGGTCTGGCTGGCCGCCAGCGACAGGTCGGCGCCGGCCAGCCCGCACAGCACGCCGCCGGCGACCACCGCGGCGATGCGTACGCCCTGCACGTCGGCGCCGGCGGCGTCGGCGGCCTGCGGGTTCTCGCCGACCGCGCGCAGCACCAGCCCCGGCTGCGACCGGTAGAGCAGCCACCAGGTCAGCGCGGCCAGCGCAATGGCCAGGTAGAACAGCACGTCCTGGCCGAAGATCATGCGGCCGACATAGGGGATGGCGGTGAGGAAGCCGAGGTCGATCTCGCCGAACGGCGCGATCGCGGTCTGGCTGTAGGGCGGGCCGATCAGCCCGGTCAGCCCGGCGCCGAACGCCACCACGGTCAGCCCGGTGATCACCTGGTCGGCGCGCAGCACGACGACGATGAAGGCGAACAGGGCGGAGACGACGCCTGCCGCCACGACGGCGGCGGCGACGCCGACCCACGGCGTGCCGGCGTGGTAGGCCCCCATCACCCCGGCCAGTGCGCCCACCATCATCAGCCCCTCGGCGCCGAGGTTGAGTACGCCGGCGCGCTCGTTGATGATCAGGCCCAGCGCGGCGATCAGCAGCGGCGCCGCCATCTCGGGCGTGCTGGCCAGCCAGTTGTCGATCAGCGCGTCCATGACCGTCAGCCCCGGTGCAGCCGGTAACGCGCGAAGAACTCGGCGCCGACCACGCTGAACAGGATGATCGCCTGGATCAGCTCGATCAGCGCGGCGGGCAGCTGGTAGAACTGCTGCAGGCTTTCGCCGGCGACATAGAGCTCGGCCACCAGCACGGCCGCGATCAGCACGCCGAAGGCACGGAAGCGGGCCAGGAAGGCGATCAGGATGCCGCTGAAGCCGTAGCCGACGCCCAGGTGCTGGGTCAGCCGGTGCTCCTCGCCGGCGGCGACGGAGAACCCGGCCAGACCGGCCAGCGCGCCGGACAGCGCGATCGCCAGCACCACGGTGGCCAGCACCGGCACGCCGGTCGCCCGCGCCACGTCGCGGTTGGCGCCGACCGCGCGCATGTAGGCGCCCCAACGCGAGCGCTCGGCGATCAGCCACACCGCCAGCACGGCGACCAGGGCGATGACCAGGCCGGCGTGGGTCTTGCCCCAGCCCAGCCGGGCCAGCTGCTCGGCCGGGTCGAAGCCGGCGGTGTAGGGGAAGTTCTGCTGCGGGTCCTTCCAGGCGCCGAACACCAGGTGCTGCACCAGCAGCAGGGCGACGTAGTTCAGCAGCAGGGTCGAGATGATCTCGCTGACGCCGAAGCGCATGCGGAACAGGCCGGGCAGGGCGATCCACAGCGCACCGCCGGCCATCGCGCCGGCCGCCATCAGCGGCAGCCGCAGCCATTCCGGTCCGATGTCGTACAGCGCGACCGCGGTGGCGCCGACCGCGCCCAGCCACAGCTGACCCTCGATGCCGATGTTCCAGAAGCGCACTTTCAGCGCCACCGCGCCGGCCAGCCCGGCCAGCACCAGCGGCGTCGCCTCGACCGCGACCGAGGCCAGTCCGGCGTCGCTGAAGAACACGAACGAGACGAACTCGTCGATCACCTCCTGCACCGCGATGCCGTTGGCCAGCAGCAGCACGAACGAGACGGCGAGCCCGAAGGCCAGGCCGCCGGCCAGCGCCGCCGCGCTGTGCAGCCCGGTGACGTTGCGCCGCGGCGTCAGCGTCAGCCCGCTCATCGGCCCCGGTCCCCGCTGTCCACGCCGTACGCGACCCCTGTTCCAGCGTCACTGCGAGCGGCCGGCAGGCGGCGTGGCAATCCCGGGCGGCCCGGCCCCGGATTGCCGCGTCGCTCCGCACCTCGCAGGGACGGCGGCTGGGACCTGTGGCCCGGCGCCTCACGCATGGCCGACCATCGCATGGCCGATGTCGGCGCGCGCGAACGGCGGCGCGAACTCGCCGGTCAGCCGGCCGCGGGAGATCACGCCGATGCGGTCGGCCAGCGCCAGGATCTCGTCCAGGTCCTCGCTGATCAGCAGCACGGCGGTGCCGCGGTCGCGCGCCTGGCGCAGGCGCTCGTGCACGTCGGCACAGGCACGCACGTCCAGTCCGCGGGTGGGCGAATGGGCGACGATCAGCGCGCAGTCGCTGTCCAGCTCGCGGGCCAGCACCAGCTTCTGCGCGTTGCCGCCGGACAGCAGCCGCGCCGGGGTCGACGGCGCGGCCCCGCGCACGTCGAACGCGGCGACCGCCTGCTCGGCCATGCGCGTCATCGCCCGGTGCGATGCCCACAGCGCCGGCCCGAAGCGGCCGCTGCCGAGCCCGGTCAGCGCGTAGTTCTCGGCGACGTCGAGGTCGGCGGCCAGCGCCCGGCGGTAGCGGTCGGCCGGGATCGCGCGCAGGCCGGCGCGGCGCAGCCGGGCCGGGGCGCGCCCGGCGACATCGGACCCGGCCAGCCGGATGCGTCCGGCTGCCACCGGCAGCAGGCCGCACACCGCCTCGGCCAGCTCGGTCTGGCCGTTGCCGCCGACGCCGGCAAGGCCGTAGATCTCGCCGGCGCGCACGTCGAAGCTGAGGCCGTTGACCGCCGGCGCGCCGTCGGCCCGCGCCACCCTGAGATCGGCCACCGAGAAGGCGACGGCGCCGACATGGGCGACATGGCGCGGCGGCGGCGGCAGCGCCTCGCCGACCATCAGCCGGGCCAGCGCCGGCACGTCGAGGCTGCGGGCGTCGAGGTCGCGGGCCACCGTCCTGCCGGCGCGCATCACCGTCACCCGGTCGGCGTGGGCCTTGACCTCGTTCAGCTTGTGGCTGATCAGCACGACGCAGGCGCCCTGCGCCGCCAGCCCGCGCGCGGTGCGCAGCAGGCTCTCCGCCTCCTGGTCGGTCAGCACCGCGGTCGGCTCGTCGAGGATCAGGATGCGGGCGCCCAGCAGCAGCGTGCGCAGGATCTCCACCCGCTGCCGCTCGGCGATCGAAAGCTCGGCGACCCGCGCGCTGGGATGCACCGGCAGGTCGGCCTTGGCCGCCAACTCGACCAGCGCCTTGCGCAGGGCGCCGGCCGGCTGGCCGCGGAACCGGCGCGCGCAGGTCAGGCGCACGTTTTCCAGCACCGTGAAAGCCGGCACCAGCTTGAAGTGCTGGTGGACCATGCCGATGCCGCGGGCAGCGGCATCGGCGGGCCCGCGCAGCGTGCACTGCTGCCCGTCGATGACGAGATCGCCGCCGTCGGGCGCATAGAGGCCGCAGGCGATGGTCATCAGCGTCGACTTGCCGGCGCCGTTCTCGCCGAGCAGGGCATGGACCTCGCCCCAGCGGGCGGCGAATTCGGCGCAATCGAGCGCCATCCGCCCGTCGAACGCCTTGCTGACCGCGGCCAGTTCGAGCGCGTGGGTCACGGCCGGCAGGGCATCGGCGACGGGCGGCTGCGGATTTGCGGCGGTCCTATTCGGGCAGCGCGCCGATCACGCCTTCGACCAGGAAGTTCATGCCCCACAGCGCGCCGTCGTCCATCACGACGCCGTCCTCGACCACCACCGTGCCGGCGTTGTCGCGGATCGGCCCGGTGAAGGGGTGGAACGCGCCGGAGGCGATCTGCTGCTTCACGTCGAGAATCTGCGCGCGCACGTCCTCCGGCACCGCGTCGCCGGTGAAGGCGGAGATGTCGACCACGCCGGTGTCGAGCCCGGTGAAGCTGAAGCCGCCCTCGAATGTGCCTTCCTGGGCCGCTTGTATCGCAGGCACCACGAAGTCGCCCCAGTCGAAGGTGGAGGCCATGATGTGCGCCGTCGGCGCCGAGCCGGACATGTCGGCGTTGTAGCCGACCGAGTGGATGCCGGCCTTCTCCGCGGCGATCTGCGGCCCGGGCGTGTCCTGGTGCTGGCCGATCACGTCGACGCCCTGCTCGATCAGCGCCTGCGCGGTCTCCTCCTCCAGCACCGGGTCGTACCAGGTGTTGGTGAAGCTGACGATGACCTCGGCATCCGGGTTCACCCGCTGCGCGCCCAGCGCGAAGGCGTTGACGTTCCACAGCACCAGGCCGAGCGGATAGGCGGCGACGAAGCCGAGCTTGTTGGTCTCGGTCACCGCGCCGGCGGCCATGCCGGCCAGGTACATGCCCTCGTAGCTGCGCCCGTAATAGGAGGTCAGGTTCGCCGCCGAGGTGGTGCCGGCCGCGTTCATGAACACCACGTCGGGATATTCCTCGGCCGCCTGCAGGAAGGCGTCGGAATAGCCGTAGGCGGTGCCGACGATCACGTTGTAGCCGCGCGAGACATAGCGGTCGATGACGTTGCGGACGTCGGTGGTGACCTCCGGAATGCTCTCGGTGAACGCGGTCTCGATGCCGAGCCGCTCCTCCACCGCCAGCCGCGACTGGTCGTGCATGTAGGTCCAGCCCAGGTCGCCGACCGGCGCGATGTAGATGAACGCGACCTTCGGCTCCTCGGTCAGCCCCATCGCCGACGCGCCGCCGGCCGCCAGCGTCATCGTCGCGGCGGCAGTCGCCGCCAGCATCCAAGTCCTCATCCCCGTTCCCCTCTCTCTTGTTTCGTCGTCCCCGGGCGTGACCCGGGGATCTCTTGCCGTCCGCGCTCCGTCCCGTGGAGATCCCCGGGACAGGCCCCGGGGATGACATTTGCCGGCGCGCGGCCGCTGTCCGGTCAGCCCTCCGGCAGCATGTGATTGACCCGGAACACGTTGCCCTCCGGGTCGAGCAGCACCGACTGATACCAGTTGTAGTAGGTCTTGTAGGGCGCCTTGATCAGCGTCGCGCCGCGGCCGACCGCGGCCTCGGTGATGCGGTCGACCGCCGCGGTGCCGTCGACGTCGATGTTGAGCAGGAACTTGACGCCGGCGGTGTCGCGATAGGCGTCGAGCTTGAGCAGGTCGTATGCATCGTGGGCGTTGAAGCCGATGCATACCTTGCCGGCGTCGATCCCGCGGAAGATCGGCGAGCGGATCGCCTCGACCTCCTTGAAGCCGAACACGTCCATGTAGAACTGCGACAGCGCGACGATGTCGGCCGCGAACACGTTGACGTAGGACAGATGCGCCATGCTCACATGCCGGCGCCGAAGGTCGTCTGCTTGACGAACTTGTTGTAGAGGTGCTGGCCGGAGGTGATCGGCTCGTACTTCGGCGGGTTGGCGGCGTCGTGGCAGCCGGGCAGCACCTCGACCAGCGCGTCGTAGTTCGGCTGGTGGAAGAACACCAGCGACTGGCGCCGGCTGCCCAGCGCCTTGTCGCGCGGCGGATTGACCACGCGGTGCATGGTCGAGATCCACTTGTCGTTGGTCCATTCCATCATCAGGTCGCCGATGTTGACGACGAAGCCGCCCTCGACCGGCTCCACCGGCACCCACTCGCCGGCCTTGTTGCGCACCTGCAGGCCGCCGGGTGCGTTCTCCTGGCGCACGATGGTCAGGCTGCCATAGTCGGAATGCGCGCCGGCGCGCAGCTGGTTCTTCTCCGGCGGGTTCGGCTGGTCGGGATAGTTCAGCACCCGGAACATGCTGATGTGGCGGTCGATCAGCTTGTCGAAGAACGTGTCCGGCAGGCCGAGCCCGATCGCGAACATTGTCATCAGGTCGGCCGAAAGCCGTTCCATCGCCCGGAAATAGGCGATCCAGGTGTCCTTCAGGTCGGCCGGCCGCGCCGGCCACAGGTTCGGCGCGAAATGGGGGCCGGCCTCGGGGCCGTGGAAATAGGGGTCGTCGGCCGGCACGTCGACCGGGCCGACGGTCAGCGATTCCTTCAGGTCGCCCGGCGTCGGCTCGTCCAGCGAATAGGACAGGCCCTCGTCGCACAGCGGGCTGTAGCCGCGCACCTGCTCGGGCGTCGGCCGCTTGACCCGCATCTTCTCGTCCAGCGGCAGGTCGAAGAACTGCTTCGACACGTCGTAGGTGTGCCGGACCAGGTCGTCCGGAACCCTGTGCCCGACGATCGTGAGGAATCCGATGTCGGTGCAGGCGCGGTCGATCGCACGCCCAACCCTCTGCCGGCCCTCGGCACCGCCGTCGTAGAACGGCGCGATGTCGATGACCGGGACTTCTTGCAGCGCCATTGTTCTCCCCCCAGGCTCTTCGCGACCCAGATTCAGCAAAAAGCAGGCCACGCATCCTTGCGGGACATCGCGCGGCCGACCGCAGGCCCGGCGCCGTCACGACGTGGATTCGACGGCGGGCCCTGCCCGGTATTTGAACACAGAGCGCCGCCCCCGGCCAGCAGGATGACGGCGGCGCGCCGGGCGTGCGCGGCGGCGGGCCGGGCCGGATGCCGCGGTTTCCGGCCATCCTGCCGCGGGGCCGGGCACTGCCTGCGAAATGGGCAATGCCGCCGTCCTAGTCCTCCTCCGCCTCGGTCTCCACGGCGGGCGCGGCCGGCTCCGGCGCGGCCTGCTCCTCCGCCAGCCGCAGGTGATGCACGATGCGCCAGACGTGATAGGCCGCCCGGTGCAGCCAGCGGATGCTGTCCAGCCGCAGCACCGCGGTCTCGGCGTCCAGCCGCTGCTCGGCCGCCAGCACCAGGGTGCGCTCGCGGAAGCCGCGGCGCTGGTCGCGCAGCAGCCGGCGCAGCCGGTCGAGCCGGCGGTCGGCACGCTTGGGGTCGCCGTCGGGCGTCAGCGCGGCGACCACCCGCCGGGTCACGTCGGCCAGCCGGCGCAACCGCGCGTCGCCGCCGGTGGCGACGATCCGCTCGGTCTGGCCGAGCCGATGCAGCAGCCGGTGCAGGTGGTCGAGCGCGTGCATCGCGGCGACGTGGCGGCGCAGCGCCCGCGGCAGCCGCTGGTCGGTGCGGATGCGCTCGGCGAAGCCGCGGGTCGCCTCCAGGTCGTCGGCCAGCCGGCGCAGGGTGACGGTGGGCACCTGGCCGCGCCAGGCCGGGTTCAGCGCGTGGGCCAGATGGCCGAACAGCGCGAAGGCGAGGTCGCGGATGGTGGCGGCCAGCGCGTCGACCGCGGCGGCGGGGTCGTGCAGCACGCGGTCGTCGAGCCGGTGGATCAGCGGCGGCCCGCGCTCGGGCACCAGCCGCATCACCAGCCGCGCGAACGGCCCGGCCACCGGCAGAACCAGCAGCACGCCGACCAGATTCATCGCGGTGTGGAAGGCGACCACCGCGATCTGCGCGTTGCCGGCGCCGTCGGCGGCGACCCAGCCGCGTACCGCATCGGCGACCGGGCCGAGCAGGAAGAAGGCGCCGGTGCCGATCATCAGGTTGAAGATGACGTGGGCATAGCCGGTGCGCCGGGTGGCGGTGGAGCCGCCGACGGTGGCCAGCGCCGCCGTGCTGGTGGTGCCGACGTCCATGCCGATCACCAGCGCGGCGGCCTGGTCGAAGGTGATGGCGCCGGCGCCCAGCGCGACCAGCGCGGTGGCCACGCCGGCGCTGGACGACTGGGTGACGATGGTGACGGCGATGCCGATCAGCACCAGCTGCAGCCGGCCGAACAGGTCCGGGGACGGGAAGTCGGCCGGCGTCACCAGCCCCTCGAACCGGGCCATGCCGCCCTGGATCGCGTCGATGCCCAGGAACAGCATGCCGAAGCCGGCCAGCGCCCAGCCGGCATGGTTCAGCCGGTTGCGGCCGAAGATGGTCATCAGCACGCCGACCAGCACCAGCGGCAGCACCGCGACGCCGATCTTCAGCTTGAAGCCGACCAGCGCCACCAGCCAGCCGGTCACCGTGGTGCCGACATTGGCGCCGAGCACGATGCCGAGCGCCTGCGGGAAGGTCAGCAGGCCGGCGCCGACGAAGCCGATCGCGGTCACCGTGGTCGCGCTCGACGACTGGATCACCGCGGTGGTCAGCGCGCCGGTGGCGGCGCCGGTGACCGGGCTGGTGGTGAAGCGGGCGAGCGCCTGGCGCAGGGCGTGGCCGGCCAGCCGGCGCAGCCCGTCGGTCAGCACCACCATGCCGAACAGGAACAGCCCGACGCCGCCCAGCACCCGCAGGATGTCGCTTTCCATCGCCCGCGACTATGGGCGGCCGGTGCCGCGCGGCGCAACCGGCACAGGGTCGCGCCGCCGGCGACGGCGCCGGCCGGGCAGATCCGGGCGGACGGCGGGCGGCGCGGCCGCCGCGCCGGTCAGTGACTGATGGCGGGATCCAGGGTCTTGGCGTGCTCGACCCAGCGGGTGACCTGTTTGACGGAGGGCAGCTGGCGGACCAGCTTCTTGGCGGCGTTGACCTCGCCCATGCGGGCGGCCAGGTTCTCGGCCTTGCGGTTGCGCAGTTCCTTGACCGTGTCGACGCCGGCGGCCTCGAGCAGTTCGGAATATTCCTCGCCGACGCCGCGCACCCGCATCAGGTCGGCCATGTTGGCCCACTTCAGCAGCTGCGCCTCGGAGAAGCCGGTGGCGCCGGCCGCTTCCTTGCGGCCCTTCGCGCTGCCGCAGCGCTTCAGCAGCGCCGCGGTGGTGGCGATGCCGGCCGCCTTCAGCTTCTTGCCGTTGGCCGGCCCGATGCCTTCGATGTCGAGGATGCTGTAGCTCATTCGGGTTCCCTCCGCCGTGACATTGTTGCCGGGCCTGGGTGTGCCGGGGGGCGCAGGCCCGTGTTGACCGGCCAGCGCATCGCCGCATACTGCTTGCCCGGATGCGGATGGGCCGGTGCCGCACTTGGTATCGCGAAATACCTGGGCGGGCTAGTGCGAAGGGAAATCGAACCGTGGTCGATG
Organism: Alphaproteobacteria bacterium; assembly: GCA_041396705.1. NCBI lineage: Bacteria > Pseudomonadati > Pseudomonadota > Alphaproteobacteria > Alphaproteobacteria bacterium. Next base: position 23,123 of record JAWKYB010000023.1, on the reverse strand, counting down.
ACGCGATTTTCGTGGGTGCGGGAGACGAGCCGCAGTATCTACACCTGAAATACGCAAATCGACATGGCCTGATTACCGGTGCCACCGGCACCGGCAAGACGGTGACCCTGCAGATCCTGGCCCAGGGCTTTGCCGATGCCGGCGTGCCGGTGTTCGCGCCCGACATGAAGGGCGACCTCAGCGGCATCGCCGCGCCGGGCGAGCCGAAGGACTTCCTGCTCAAGCGGGCGCGCACCATCGGGCTCGACCGCTATGAGATGGCCGGCGCGCCGGTGGCGATCTGGGACCTGTTCGGCGCCGAGGGCCTGCCGATCCGCACCACCATCAGCGAGATGGGGCCGCTGCTGCTCGCCCGCCTGATGGAGCTGAACGACACCCAGGCCGGCGTGCTCGACATTGCCTTCAAGGTGGCCGACGAGCAGGGGCTGATGATCCTCGACCTGAAGGACCTGCGCGCCGTGCTGGCCTTCCTGGCCGACAATTTCCGCGAGATCAGCGCCAGCTACGGCAATGTCAGCCGCACCACGGTCGGCACCATCCAGCGCGCGCTGTTGAGCCTGGAGGCGCAGGGCGCCGACCGCTTCTTCGGCGAGCCGGCGCTCGACCTCGCCGACTTCATGCGCCTCGACGCGGCCGGCCGCGGCACGGTGAACATCCTCGCCGCCAACGCGCTGATGACCCATCCCAAGCTCTACAGCACCTTCCTGCTGTGGCTGCTGTCGGAGCTGTTCGAGCAGCTGCCGGAGGTGGGCGACCCCGCCAAGCCGAAGCTCGTGTTCTTCTTCGACGAGGCGCACATGCTGTTCGAGGACGCGCCGAAGGCGCTGGTCGACAAGATCGAGATGCTGGTCCGCCTGATCCGCTCCAAGGGCGTCGGCGTCTATTTCTGCACCCAGAGCCCGCTCGACATTCCCGACGAGGTGCTGGGCCAGCTCGGCAACCGCTTCCAGCACGCGCTGCGCGCCTTCACCCCGCGCGACAAGAAGGCGATCGCCGCGGTCGGCGACACCTTCCGCCAGAACCCGGCGTTCAGCGCCGCCGACGTGATCCCCGAGCTCGGCATCGGCGAGGCGCTGGTCTCGACCCTGATCGAGAAGGGCATCCCCTCGGTGGTGCACCGCACCCTGATCCGCCCGCCGGCCTCGCGCATGGGCCCGCTCAGCGCGGAGGAGCGCGGTGCCGCGATCGCCGCCAGCGGGCTCGGAGCCAAGTACCGGACCGAGATCGACCGCACCTCCGCCTACGAGCTGCTGCAGCGCCGCGCCGAGGGCCGTGCCGACGGCTGGCTCGATGCCCCGGGCGGGCAGGGTGCGGGTGGCCCGGGTGGCGGCGGGCAGGGCGCCCGGCGCTATGGCGCAGGCGATCGAGCGCGGCCGGCGGCGGCGCGGCGCCGACCGGCCGGGTGCCGCCGGCGACGGGCCGATCAACCGCCCCGCCGCCGTGCGCGCCGACGGCGGCTGGGCCTCGCCCCGCGCGGCCCGGCCGGCGCCGGAATGGCGACAGGAACGGCGACCGGGCCGGGGACGCAGGCGGCTTCAGGGGCGGCGACAGCGACGACGGCAGGGACGACGACGCTTCCGCCCGCGCGAGCGCCAGCCCGACCGCCCAGGCGACCGCGCCCCCGACCGGCCCGCGGCACGCAACGCGCCGCCCGAACGCCAGTACAGCTACGGCCGCCAGGCCCGCCGCCACGCCGGCGACGACGACGGCTGGGGCGCCAAGCCCGCCCGCGCCTCCAACCGCCAGTCCGTCGGCGAAGCCTTCGCCAAGTCCCTGGCCCGCAGCGCCGGCAGCCAGATCGGCAGGCAGGTCATGCGCGGGCTGCTGGGCTCGATCTTCGGGCGGTAGGGGCGACGTAGTCGGCCGACCACATACGGCAGCGCGTATAAATTACAGTTGCGCAATTGCACGGGGTCCTCATTTTGGGGAAGGCATGTGACCTGCTCTTCCGCATTGTCCGTCTCTGGTGACGGACTTTCATATCAACCGAGGATCACGGTAACCGGTGCAGTTATCCCCTTCCAGATTGCCTCGTCGAAACAACCAAAGGTGATGTTTGTCACCGAGGGCAATAAGTGTCTTCAAAAAATATTGTGAGAATAAATTCTGCTGCTTTCTTGCCAATTACGAATGCCTCTCTATATCAATATTAGAGCGATTCGTGTGCCTTCTATGCCAACGAGCGGTCCAGTGCCGCGAACACCCCAACCGCTCTCCACAATTCACGGTGCCGATCACATAGAGCGCAGACTGGGCCCGTGTGACTGCCACGTTGACCAGACAGGTCTCCCCATGGCCACTCGCGCCTCGTTGCGGTGGCCCTTGGGCTGAGCACAAAGAAGACGGTCCGCTTCCCGCCCCTGGTGATGTGCACCGTGCCGACGCTGATCCCATACCCACGATTGGGGTCCTTCTGACCCAGCCATCGAGAACGCGGCTGGTGACGAGGCGCTTCATGCTCAGATTGTCTGCACACCAATGACAAAGGTGTGACGACATAGAGGTGGCCTCGGCGCCGCTTGCTGGCGTCCTCAGGGGATCGATCAGTCTGGCCGCCTCATCCTCACCATTTGTCCGGGCCGGGTTTGCCCACCACGTCGATCCAGCATGAGCGGCCCGAAGTGGCAGGTTACAGTTGCATGCTGTTTCGCCTGCACCATCAGATTGGAATAAGGCAATTTCGTTCGAGATATCGAACATGCGGGACTGTCACAGCGCCTGGTGAAGCAGCGCTCCCACATCCCGATAGCCGCTCCCTGTCGAGCGCGCACAGTAGGGGCTGGCCCGATCAGCGACCACCTGCACCGGGCTTCAGGTGCATTGGCGGTAGAGGGTCTACACCGAAGAACAGGCAAGATCTCCTCCGTCAGGCTGTTCGGCAGTGTGACCACCGGCTCGATCTGAAGGGGATCACCGACGACAATGGTCCGTTTTGAGCGCATGAGCGCTCCAACGGCTTCTTGCCCGTACGGCCTGTCCCGCCTCATCGACCAGCAGCCAGCCGAGCGTTTCAGATTTGAGGCGCGAGAACATCCGGTGCACGGAAGCGAAGGTCGTCGAGACAACCGGCACGACGAGGAAGAACGAAGACCGCAGGTCTGCGATAGGCGATCTTTTGAGGGGTGCCGGCGAGCGCGTGCCGAAGGATTCCAGAAGATCGAAGGTCTGCCGCAGGATCCGGCCGCAGTCCATGAACGCGCGGTGGAGCGCCATCGCCTTCTCCGAACACGCGATCGCGCTCAATATGCTGTGCCCGCTCGTACCAAAGGCTGGAGGTCTGGATGTCGCTGTGCGCGGCCGAAGAATGCTGCGTCGAGCACCGGCGCCGCCAGCTGGCTTCCACATCCTGGAGACTTCTTCGCTCAGAGACTGATGCAGGCTTCGTGCTGCGCCAGCTCCTCCTTCTTCTTTTCAAGAAGCTCCGTCCTGGCGATGCCCATTCCGCTTCAGATTCGGAGCGCGCCTGGCGCTCCTCGACATGCGTTGGCAGGAACGCTGCTGCTGCGTTCTGCGGTGATGCTCATCACGCCAATCCTTACGGCCCGAGTCCCGAGAGGTCTGGCAAAGAAGCCGGGGCGCGCGCACGCACCTTATGCGCAGCCAGGGCATCGACGCGCTCTGAAGCGCAGCCCCGGCCCGCACGGTTTCGGCCTGCGTCCCGGATCCGGGACTCCGTTTCGTGCAGTTCGCGCTCGAGCTCCGGCAACTCAGCCCGGGCCTTCGAGATCACCAACCGCCATCGCGGAGAGCTTCAACAGTTCCCCGTGAACTTTCTGTAACCCCTGGCCTGGGTGTTGGGCCGTGTTCAACGCATCGTCGAAGGATGCGCGCGCCTTCTCCCAACGGGCCAGTGCCTCCCTTCTGACCAGACGGCGGGCGCTCAGCCGCAATGACTCGTCTCGGCCTCTTGACCGGCTGCCCGTCCGGCTGAGGCTCGACCGCGAACTGCGGGATGCCGGCGACGTGGTTCAGGTATGTCGACAGACCGTTCTCTTCATCACGCCCAGAAGGCCTGTGAAAACTGATACCGGTTGGACGAGTTTCCGAGGACGGCGGCAATCATCCCCCAAGGTCCCGCGTTCGAGCACCACGTCGGAGATCGACTTCCAGATATCGCAGATCGGGCGCGTCGGCGGCGATGGCTTCAAGCGCGGGAGTTCGGCGCTAGCGTTCTCAACCGCCTTGTTGTTGGAGGACGCCACGACCATCTCGAAGCCTTTCAGCCGGTCGTCCAGGTGGTGCCAATGTGATCTTCGCTCCGCCGCGCTGGGAAACGCCTGATCTGTCTGGGTGAACGCGGTGGCCGGGTTCTTGTACCCGGCCATGACGACGGGCGCGTTCGACCACCCTGGCCGCCACAATGTCGCGGAGGAGCTATGCTGCCGGTCCCCGGCGGGCGTTGACCGCCAGAGACTCCGGTTTCCCCAAGGCCTCCCGTCGTTCCGTTCACGGCCACCTGCTGCAACAGCGCCAATGGAAACCGTCCGCTTGCGGGCCATCTGCCGAGCGGCGTCAACGCCGGTTGCAGCAAGTGCTGAAGGGAGGCCTCGTCCTGAAGCAGATCGATCCGCTTTCCGGGCGATGACACGCCTAGATAGAATTTCAGAGCACGCGGCAGTTGTCCGCTCTTGGCCTGTTCCCGTGCGGCTGCCAGGTCCTCAGATGGATTCAGCAGCGTGGGCTCGAGGGAACATTGCTCGCAAAAACTCGTACCGGCGCACCGCAAAGCAGGGCGGTTCGATGTCGTGCCCCGACAACGCCAAGGCGTCTCTCAGATAATTTGTACAGGCTCCTGATCGACGCTTTCGTGAGAGGCTGGACCTCGCCGTCCTTGTCCCGCTTTATCAGGCGCTCCGGAACCTTCGCCAACTGCCGCTCCTGTGTCGGCCAGTCAGCGAGGAGCTTCAGATCCCCCTGCCTGAGGCGATCGGCACGCCCCAGGCGAAGCTGGAGATCGCGAAGCTCGTCTCTCCTCCTCAGCGGTCGGCCTTCCCTGAGCAGGATGCTTTAAAACACCCTCTGGTGACTCTCTTGGAGCGTCAGGCCGGTTGTCCGCACATATAGTTTCAGCAGGGCTTCGAACCGCTGGCCCGAGATTGATGGCGCCAGGATCAGTTCATAGTAGAGCCGCTTCTTCGGCCGGGACTTTTCGCCGATTTCCCACGGCAAATCTCCCTCTTCCAGCCAGGCGATCCGCGAGCGGTCTCCGCCGGTCAGGTCAGTCTCACGCCGATACCCTTGGGGCGAAAGAACCTCCAATGCCGTCCACGCCCGGAGGACATCCTGCGGATCGTTCGCAATGGGCGGCTTCGGTCCCGGTGTGAACCTTGGTTTGGGAATGTCGCCATGAGTTTGCGGATTTGCACCTTAGGTGGTTCAGGGGGAGCGTGAGACAGGTTTCCTGGCCTCGGCTTCCTTGGTCGCGTGGGCGGATGGCTTCGCCGACGGAGCGCGGAATCGTTGTACAGCGATTTCGCTCTTGAGCTTCAATGCCCGCTGCGTGTTTCTGTGCTCAAGCTCCTCAAGGAAGTCTCTGGCAGATCGCAGCGTCGTCGCGGTTGCCCCGGAAGGTTTCTTCCAGTTCATCGACCGATTTGTTGAAATAAGGCCTTCCGTCATACTTATATTTTTTACTTTTGTCCGCAATATTGTGTTCCGATTTAATTGAACGACATGCTGTGAAATCCTAGTTAGATTTGCGCAATATCTTGATGCTAGCAAGGCATTGAAACTCGGGCAGTGGTGAGGTCGGATGCGTGACTCCTGCCCTGAGATCGTAGCGCGAGCAGCGGCGATGACCAGCCGGAACTGGCGTGTCCGGCCGGCGCCGGACCGGGATCATGAGCTGCGGTTACAGAGCTGGTCGGTCCTCCGTTTTCGCAGTCGTTAGCGGTCCGCGAGTTACGCTGATGGTGTGGACGGCCCCTGTACGGCATCGGTGTGCCAGGATGAGGTCGTTGACTTCATCTGAAGGTGGCGTCCGTGAGCCAGATTGCCACGATTGGGTTAGATGTCGCGAAGTCCGTTTTCCTGGTGCACGGGGTTGATGCCACCGACGCGCCTGTGTTGCGCAGTCAGTTGCGACGCGAAGAGCTGCTGAGGCAAATCGAGGCGTTGCCGCGCTGCCTGCTCGGGATCGAGGCTTGCGGCACGGCGCACCAATGTGCGCGGCAGATCCAGGCCGTTTCGGGCTTGAGGTCCGGCTGCTGGCGCCGATCAACGTCAAGCCTTGCACGTCAGGCGCGGGCGCAAGAACGACGCGGCCAATGCCGCGCCGATCTGCGAGGCGGTGACGTCACACATGCGCCCCGCGCCGGCGCGGCCGCTGCGATGGCTCTCTGGCGCTTGGCTCTGGCGCGATGGCTCTGGCGCCGGCATCGGCTTCCGTGACATCATCGCGCCCTCGGGCGTGGCAGACTGCCGTGGAAGGAGGCCGTTGCGGTGGAAGGCGAGGCATGGGTTCGCGGCGGCCTGATGCTGCTCCTGGTGTTGGCCTGCCGATGGCGCTCGGCGGGCCGGCGCCCGCGCGGTCGCGCAGGCGGACGGCGGCGACGGGGTCAGCGAGGAGGAGCAGGCGGCCTCGGAGGCGCGGGCGGCGCTGACCAACTGTCAGTGCCTGCGCTGCTTCCCAGCGCGATCCGCTACAACGAGGCGATGGCCGACGGCTTTGCGAACGGTGCGCGGTGCCGGCGATCCGCGCAGTTCTGGGCCGACAACGCCGACGCGCGGGCGGCCTGGCCCGACCGCGGGGCCTATCTGGAGCACGCCTATCGTGACGCGGTCACGACGTGCTCAACGCGCGCTGGCGTCCGGAGCGAGGCGCCGCGGCCGCCAGGATGCGAGGAGGCGGGCGAGGGCGGCCTGATGCGCACCCGGCTGGCCGGCGACTGCGCCATCCTCGACCGGTCGGCGGCGCGCATGCGCACCACGACGACCTCTATCTCGGCGTGCTCGCCCACGAGCTGGTCCATCGCCAGTTCTGCGCCGACCAGATGGGCGTGCCGGTCTATGCCGACCAGATGTAAGCTGGCCCAGACCGAGGCCGACGCCCACCGCACCGAGGCCGACGTGCTGCGCATCCTCTACCTGCGCCGCGCGCGCGGCTGCGGCGTGCAGGCGTGTACAACCGCTTCAACGACCTGCCGAACGCGCTCGACTTCCTCAACCGGGCCGTCAACTACAGGCGCGACAACCCGCTGCAGAGCACGCCTTGACCGGCCCGGCGGCCGGGCGCAGGCTCCCGGCGGGTCAGCCCGGCGCGAACCGGAAGGAGACGGTGCGATGAGTTATGTCAGCGGTTTCGTGACCCCGGTGCCCGACGCCAACAAGGCCGCCTATGTCGCGTCGGCGGCCAAGGCCTGGCCGCTGTTCAGGGAATATGGCGCGCTGCAACATGTCGAGGGCTGGGGCGACGACGTGCCTGCCGGCAAGCTCACCGACCAGGCGCGCGGTCGCCCTGGCCGAGGGCAGACGGTGGTGTTCGCTGGCTGCTGTGGCCCAGCAAGGCGACCGCCGAGCGATGCATGGCTACGATGGACACCGACCCGCGCTGGCAGCAGATGGACATGCGTTCGACCGGCAAGCGCATGATCTATGGCGGCTTCGAGGCGATCTTCGAGGCGAAGGCGTAGGCCGGCGCGGCGGCGCGCAGCCGCCGCCGCCGCCGCTATTGCAGCACCGACCGCGTGATGTTGTACCAGCCGGCAGGGTCGCTGCCGTTTTTGACCTGGTCGTTGGGGTAGTCGACGATCAGCGTCGCGATCGGCAGGCCGTCGGTGTACATCGTGAACCCGGGTTGGTGCTGGAGGCGATGAACGGCACCGGCACGCCGGTCTGCAGGTGCGAGGCCCGACCATGTGCCGTCAGGTTCCTGCGGTAGGTGCCGACGAACTGCCCGCTCGCACGGCTGGTCATGTCGAACTCGACCAGGGTCGGGGCGGCCGCGACGGCGGCGGGCTGGGCGGCCTGCGCCGCGGCGGCGTGCCTGCCCGCTCGGCATTGTCGCGGTCGTTGTTGGACTGGCAGCCAGCAGGACGACAGCGGCATCAACAGGCTGAAAGGCGAAGCGGCGTCATCGACGGTCTCCGGTGCGGGCTCGGCGCGGAAACCGGTCGGCCCCGTGGCGAGGTGGCGGTGCGAATGGTGGCAGCGGCGCTGCGCGCTGGCAATCGGCCGCAAGCGGCAGCGTGCGCCGCGCCCGCTAGCCCTGCACGAATGCCGCGATCGCCTGGACGACCTCCGGCACCAGCGGCAGGGCAGGGTCGGCATAGGTGGCCAGGTTGGCGGCGCGGTCGTCGGCCGGGGCCGGCTTCAGCACGTGGTTCATGCCGGCGATGACGGTGGCGGCGAGGCCGGGGCGGGCGGCGGCCAGGCGCTCGGCGTCCTCCACCGTCACCACCAGGTCGGCTGTCGCCCTGCACCACCAGCACCGGGCCGTCGTAGGCGGCGAGCAGCGCGGCGGGGTCGTAGGAATAGAGGCTGATCAGGAAGCCCTGCACCGCCGGGGCGAACAGCTGCTGCAGCGCCGGGTGGATCGCCGCGACGTCGGCCGGCGTGCCGGCCTCCAGGCTGTCGATGGCGCCAAGCGCGTCGTCGAGCAGGACGGCATTCGCCGGGTTGGCGCGCAGCTGCGCGCGCATCACGTCGCCGAGGCGTCGTCCGGGGGCGGCGATCAGCACCAGCCCGCACAGGTCGTCCAGGCGCTGCGCCGCGGCCAGCGCGACCAGCCCGCCCTCGCTGTGGCCGGCCAGCCAGACGCAGCCGGCGCCGGTTGCCGCCCGCGCCGCCGTCACCCAGGCACCGATGTCGTCGACATAGTCGGCGATGGTGACCGCGTTGGGGTCGACGCCCGGCGCCGCGCTCTCGAACATGCCGCGCTTGTCGATGCGGATGGTGGCGATGCCGGCATCGGCCAGTGCCTCGGCCAGCATGGCGTAGGTGCTGGCGGCGATGCCGAGCGGGCTGTTGCCGTTGCGGTCGGTCGGGCCGGAGCCGGGGATGACGATCATCACCGGCTGTGCCGTGCCGGTGGCGGCCACGCCGGCGAGGGTGCCGTGCAGCGCGCCGACCGGCCCCGCGGCAGCGATCTGTCGCTCGCCCGCCTGCGCCGCAACGGTGCCGCCGGTCAGGCACAGCGCCGCGGCGGCGAGGCACAGCGCCCGCCGGCGGCGCAGACCGGTGTTCCGCGTGGGCGGGGTCATGGTGCGGGGTCTCCTTGCACGGCCGTCCGGACCGGCACGATGGCGCGAAATCGCGGCGAAGGCAACGCGCGGCGCCGCCGGCGGTGCGTGCAGGCGGCACGCGCGGCCGCCGCGAACCGCAGGCGCGATTGCGCGTACAGGACAGAGTTCAGAAATGAATTGTCCATTTGTGCGAATAAACACAGAAGGAAGTCTTGGGCTTGTTTATTGACTGTCGAATTGATTGAGCCTATTGTTTTGACCTTCTGGGGGAGTGCACTTCGATGGCGCTGCGTTTGTCGTTGCGTCTGTGGACTGAGTTTTTCCTCGGGGCATTGAGCGGCGCAGCCCTTCTGCTGACGCTCGCCGAGCCCGACTGGCTCGAGCGGTTCTTCGGGCTCGCGCCGGATGCCGGCGACGGTTCGACCGAATGGGGCCTGGCCATCGCTCTGGCGGTGGCGACGGTCGTGCTGTTGCTCGATGCGCGTCGCGTGCAGGTGCGCGCGGCCCGCGCTTCCCTTCCCAAGACCTGAAACAACGACCCGTCGCGCGCGCTGCGCCGGGCGTAATCGTCCGGCGAAGCGCGATCGCGCCGGGCTTTGGTGCGAGAACGACCATGCGCTCAGCCGACAGCGATCGACGCGACGATTCCGTGCCCGCAACGCCCGACGAGCCAAGAGAGAAGGAACGGCAGGCGCAGCCGGTCGCCGCCTGGCGCCACGCCCCACCGGCGACGGGCTGCGACTGCGACCAGCTCGCCTGCCTGCTCGACCGGATCGCGCGGACCACCTGCCTGACCGCCAACGAGGTGCATCGCAACGGCACCGCGCTGCACTCCATCGCCACCTCGCTGCAGGCGTTGCTGGAGATCACCCGCACCGTCCACCCGGGGGCGGCGCTGGACTACGACCGCCAGGCGAAATTGCGCGCGCAGATGGAAGCCTGCTGCCCGCCCGCGGTGCCGGACGACGAGGTCTGCACCCATGTGCCGTGCCCGCCGGGCGGCGGTTCGCGGCGCGGCGACGGCTGGTCGGCGAAGGCGCGCGGCCAGGTCGCACCGGTGCAGGTGCCGAAGCGGCATCCGGACTGGACCTTCGTCGAGAAGCCGCGGCACGACGACGACGAGGAGCTCGGCGCGGTCCCGCTCGGTGCGTTCACCGGGCTGATCGATCCGCGCCAGCCGACGCCGCGGCCGATGGACTTCCGCAGCGGGCCGGGGCCGACCCCGCCCGGTGCCGCCGGCCCGGTCGGCTTCCGCGTGTTCACCGAGACCGAGCTGGCGCAGAACTGGCCGCCGGACATGAGCGGCGCGCGCGGCGGCGACGTCGTGCTGATGTCGGGCAACCTGTGGTTGAAGCTTTCGATCGACGGCGGCAAGACATTCACCGACCTGGATTTCACCAAGCTGTTTGCGCAGGACAGCGTCTACGGCGGCTGGGCCGGAGACCAGGTGGTGCACTATGTGCCGGCGATCGACTGCTTCGTGCTCTACGTGCAGTCGTACAAGGGCACCGGCAAACAGGCCAACCGCAACGTCGTGAAGATCGCGCTGGCCAGCCAGGCCGACCTGAAGAAATTCTCCGGCGGCAAGGAGGCGTGGTGGCGGCAGTGGGACTTCACGCCCGATACCTTCGGCCTCGGCGCCGCATGGATGGACTTCCCGGACCTGACCTGGGGCAAGGACTTCCTGCACGTCAACACCAACGTGTTCGCCGGCAAGACCGGCAAGCTGTTCTATGAGCTGCCGCTGGCCGACATGGTCGCCGGCAAGGGGTTCGGCTTCCTGTTCGCCTTCATCGACACGACGGCGATGGTGGGTTCGCCGGCGCAGAACGTGACCGGCAACGAGTTCTACTTCGCCCAGCACGTCGATAGCTCGCACATGCGGATCTATTCGTCGGTCGGCGGCGACCCGAACTATGCCTGGCGCGAGCGCGAGGTGCTGAACTGGGCGCGGCTGGACAGCGGCGACGTCGCCGCCAAGGCGCCCGACAATGCCGACTGGATCAGCGAGGACCATCGCATCATCGGCGCGACCCGCCGCGGCAACGAACTGTGGTTCGCATGGACGGCCGCCGCCGGCGACGGCGGCCACGGCGGCTTCAAGTTCCCGTTCGCCCATGTCCAGGTGGTGCGCTTCGACATCGGCGCCGACTACAAGCGCGTCGACCAGTTCGCGATCTGGAACGGCGACCATGCCTATTGCTATCCCAGCCTCGCGACCAACTCGGACGGCGAGGTCGGCATCTCGCTGGCCTGGGGCGGCGGTACAACCCTCTTCGGCAGCCATGCCGTGGGCATCCTCGGCGACTGGGTGGTCTGGTACGGCAATGCGAGCGATGTCACCGTGCTGCGTAAGCAGGTCGGCGACGACGGCAAATTCGTCACCGATGCGGCCGGCAACTTCGTCGTCGCGCCGACGCGCTTCGGCGACTACCTGCATGTCCGGCTGGCCCAGCCCGACACGCGCTGGTTCGGCGCCTTCGGCTATGCCGTCAAGAAGGACGCCAGCGTCGCGGCGCCCGAGGCCGGCAAGTTCGTGTGCTCCTACGTCGAGTTCGGCCGCGAGGTGCCGCTGCCGTCGCCGATCAAGTAGCCGGGCCGGCCGCGCTTCGCCCTTGGCCGCGGCGGCGGCCGCGCTTCGATCGGCCGGCGTTTCGCGTTGGCGACCGCTTGCCGGGGCGGTTGCGTTCGCGCTAGCAACGCCGGCCGGTTCCCGGCGCGGAGACACACGATGGATCGATACACCGGCGGTTGCCTGTGCGGCCGCGTGCGCTTTGCGGCGGTCGGCCGCCCGTACCGGGTCGGCCTGTGCCACTGCCTCGACTGCCGCAAGCACCACGGCGCGCTGTTCCACGCCTCCGCGATCTTTCCGCAGGACGCGGTGACGATCGAGGGCGAGGTGCGCGCCTATCGCGGGCGGTTCTTCTGCCCCCGCTGCGGCTCGTCGTTGTTCGCACGCAGCGGCGACGAGGTCGAGCTGAACCTCGGTTCGCTGGACGCGCCCGACCTTCTGGTGCCGACCTATGAAAGCTGGGTCGTGCGCCGCGAATCCTGGCTGCCGCCGTTTCCTCTGGCCCGGCGCTACGACCGCGACCGCGACGCGACCGGCCGGTTCGAGGAATAGGTGCCCAGGCGGCGGCTCAGCGATAGGCGGCCAGCTTGGCGGCGGCGGCGAAGGCGTTGAACAGCTGGGTGACGCGGCCGACGACCAGGTGCTGGCCGTTCGGCGGCGTAATCCAGTCGGCCTTGAGCTCGAGCAGGATGAAGGCGGTCGAGGTCCTCTGGAACTCGTCCAGCGGCATCTCGGGCGGGCGCGGCGGGTCGAAGTCGACGGCGCAGGACAGCGTGATCAGGATCGGCGGCGGCGCCTCGTCGGTCACCACCACGTCGGGCTGCAGAAAGGTCCTGTGCCCGTTGGCGCTCTGCGGCGGCTGCGGTCCCACCCGCACGCCGCCGCCGAACAGCGCGCCCAGCGACGGGCTGGCCAGATAGTCGTAGCAGCGCTGGGCGCCGGTCTCCTTGATGTCGTGCCAGTTGCCGGTGGCGACGATGAAGGTCTCATTGGCATGGCCGTATTGCTGCGCCGTGGCGGGCAGCGCGGCTGCGGCGACAAGGGCGGCGGTCGCCAGAAGCAGCGATTTCATCCGGATTCTCCTTTGGCTGGACCCGGAAGGCCGAGGCGTCCCGGGCGGGACGGGCGAGAGGCGGCGCGGCGGCCATGATGAACGAACCGACAGGATGTGAAAACAATTGTGGCGGCGGTGGGGCGGGCGGTCCGCCTGCCGGCGTCGCCGCGGCGCCTGGGCCGGCTGTTTCACGTGAAACATAACAAGAACATTCGGCCGCCACGCGGCCGCCGGCGGCCGCGTTAGCGAAGCCGTAACCACAGTCGGCGCATGGAATGGCCATGCGCTTCACCTTCGTAGACTTCATCGACATCGACTATGTCGCCGACACGCCGGAGCACGAGCCGATCGGCGGCTCGCAGGCGGCGGTGTGCTATCTGGCGCGCGCGCTGGCCGCGGACGGCCACGACGTGCGCATGGTCACCGACACCGCGCGGCCCGGCCGCCATGCCGGGGTCGACTGCCGCGCGCTCGGCGACGGGCTGGCCGCGGCGCTGGCCGCCGAGGGCGAGCAGGCGATCGTCGGCGTCAACAACGCCGCCCGTGCCGAGGCCCTGCGCGCCGCGATGCCCGCCGGCGCCCGGCTGGTGCTGTGGACCGGCCACGATCAGGACCAGCCCGGCGTCGCCCCGCTGGCCGACCCGGCGGTGCGCGAGCGCTGGGACGCGTTCGCGCTGGTCAGCGACTGGCAGGCCGACCGCTTCGTCGCCGGTTTCGGGCTGGATCGCCACCGCACCGGCATCATGCGCAACGCGATCGCGCCGGTGTTCGAGAACCTGGTGCCGAGCGGCAAGGGCGACGCGCTGGCGCCGAAGCTGGCCTATACCAGCACGCCGTTCCGCGGCCTGCACGTGCTGCTGCACGCCATGCCGCAGATCACGCTGCGCCATCCGCTGGCCAGGCTGAAGGTCTATTCCAGCATGTCGCTGTACCACACCGAGGACGATCCGTTCGGCGAGCTCTATGCCTGGGCGCAGCGCACCCCGGGCGTGGCCTACAGCCCGTCGATCCCGCAGGCGGCATTGCCGGCCGCGCTGGCCGACGTGTCGGTGCTGGCCTATCCCAACACCTTCGACGAGACCTCGTGCATCGCGGTGATGGAGGCGATGGCCGCCGGCTGCCGCGTGGTCACCGCGCGCCGCGGCGCGCTGCCGGAGACCACCGCCGGCTTCGCCCGCCTGGTCGAGCCGGATGCGGACCTGCGCGCCTTTTCCGGCCGCTTCGCCGCCGCGGTCGACGCCGAGCTGTGCAGCCGCCGCGACGACCCGCAGCACTGGGCGGCCGAGATCGACGCCCAGGTCGCCTTCGTCAACCGCGAGATGACCTGGGCCAACCGTGCGGCCGACTGGACCCGATGGCTGACGCGGCACTAGCGGCCGGCGACTGGCGCGGGCCGGTCCAGGACCTGCTGTCGACCGGCGACTACGACGCGGCGATCGCCCGCTGCAAGGCGGCGCGCGCCGCCGGCGCCGACCCGGTGGAGACCGGCTTCCTGCACGGCCTGGCCTGCGTCGGCGCGGCCGCTCCGCCGCCGCGGTGGTCGCGCTGGCCGACGTGGTCAAGGCGCGGCCGGAGCATGTCGGCGCGCTGTGCGCGCTGGGCACCGCGCTGCAGCGGCTGGGCCGCGACGACGAGGCCACCGGCTATCTCGACCTCGCCACCCGGCTGCATCCCGCTTCCGTCCGCGCCTGGGTGGCGCTGGGCGGCAACCTGCTGCTGCGCGGCCGCAACCAGGAGGCGCGCGACGCCTTTCGGCGCGCGGTCGCCTGCGACGGCGGCGACGTGCGCGCGCTGTCCGGGCTCGGCGCCGCCGCCCAGGCCTGCATGGCCCATGACGAGGCGGAGGCTGCCTATCGCCGCGCGCTGGCGCTGGCGCCGGACGACACCACGCTGCTGGGCAACCTGGGCACGCTGCTGGTCGAGACCGGGCGGCAGGGCGCGGCGCAGCAGTGCCTGCAGGCCGCGGTCGACCGCAGGCCCGACGACGCGGTGCTGATCAGCAACCGGCTGTTCGCCGCGCTCTACGACGAGACCGCCGCGCCGCAGGCGATCGCCACGCTGCACCGCCGGCGGGGCGGCCGGCTGCGCGCCCCGGCGCCGGCCGCGGTCTTCGCCGGCCGCGACGCCGCGCCCGACCGCCGGCTCACCGTCGGCTATCTCTCGCCGGACTTCCGCCGCCACCCGGTCGGCTTCTTCCTGCACGACGTGCTGCCGGCGCACGACCGCGCGGCGGTGGCGGTGCACGCGCTCTACGACAACACCCGCCGCGACTGGATGACCGAGGCGCTGCAGGCCGGCGTCGACGGCTGGCACCCGGTCGCCGGGCTCGACGACCGCGCGCTGGCGCAACGGATCGCCGAGCTGGGCATCGACGTGCTGGTCGACCTGGCCGGTCACACCCGCGACAACCGGCTGCCGCTGTTCGCCGGCCGGGCGGCGCCGGTGCAGGTGACCTGGGCCGGCTATGCCGGCACCACCGGCGTGCCGGCAATGGACGCGATCCTGCTCGACCCCTTCGTCGCCGCCGGCGCCGAGCCGGGCGACTATACCGAGACCGTGATCGCCGACCTGCCGGTCTATGCCTGCTATGCGCCGCCGCCCTATGCGCCGCCGGTACGCCTCGACGCCTGCGCGCCCGACGCCGCGGTCACCTTCGGCTGCTTCGCCAACGCCGCCAAGCTGAACCCGCGCATGGCCGAGACCTGGGGCCGGATCCTGCGCCACCTGCCGGGCGCGCGGCTGGCGATCCGCACCCATGCCTGCGCCGATGCCGCGGTGCGCGACCGGTTCGCGGCGATGTTCGCCGAGGCCGGCATCGCCGGCGAGCGGCTGCTGCTGGAGGGGCCGACGGCGCACGAGGAGCTGCTGGCGCGCGTCGCCGAGGTCGACATCGTGCTCGACACCTTCCCCTACAGCGGCTCGACCACCGCGATGGAGGCGCTGTGGATGGGCGTGCCGGTGGTGACCCTGGCCGGCCGGCTCTATCACGAGCGCCACGGCGGCGCCGTGCTGTTCGCCGCCGGGCTCGACGCCCTGATCGCCGAGACCGAGGACGACTATGTGGACCTCGCGGTCTCGCTCGCCCATGATGCCGGCGCGCGGCGTCAGCTGCGCGCGAGCCTGCGCGACCGGCTGGCGGTCTCTCCGTTGCGCGACGGCGCCGGCATGGCGCGCGCGCTGGAGGGCGCCTACCGGCGGCTGTGGAGGGACCGGTGCGCGAACGACCCGGCGGCGAGGGCCTGACGCCCGCGGCCGTGCTGGACTTCTGGTTCGGCGAGCTGACCCACGAGGACTGGTTCCGCGGCGGCGCCCGGGTCGACCGCATGGTCGCCGACCGCTTCGCCGGGCCGGCGGCCGACGCCGCGGCGGGCCGGCTCGACCATTGGGCCGACACCGCCGACGGCGCGCTGGCGCTGGTGCTGCTGCTCGACCAGTTCCCGCGCAACCTGCACCGCGACAGCGCGGGCGCATTTGCCCAGGACGCCAAGGCGCGCGCCGTCGCCGACGCCGCGCTCGCCCGCGGCTTCGACCGGGCGGTGGCGGCCGCGCGGCGGCCGTTTCTCTACCTGCCGTTCGAGCACTCCGAGGCGCTGGCCGACCAGGACCGCAGCGTCGCGCTGTTCGCCGCCCATGGCGACGCCGAGATGCTGGACTATGCCGAGCGGCACCGCGCGGTCATCGCGCGCTTCGGCCGCTTCCCCCACCGCAACCCGGTCCTCGGCCGCACGCCGACGGCGGAGGACACCGCCTATCTGGCCGGCCGCGACGAGCCGTTCTGAACTGCCACCGGGCGCCGCTCAGTCGACCCGCTCGACCACCATCGTCGCGCCGTCGATCGCGGTGACCCGGACATGGGCGCCGGCCGGCAGGTCTGGGCCGCGCACCACCCAGGTGGAATCGCCGACGCGGAGTCGGCCGGAGCCGTCGCGGATCGGCTTGTCGAGGGTGTAGCGCTGGCCGATATACTGCTCGCCGCGGCGGTTGAGCAGCGGCTGCTCCGAGCGCTCGTTCAGGCGCACCATCCAGCGCCGGCCGGTCAGCACGGTCACCACCGATAGCCCGGCGAAGATCAGGATCTGGTACGTCAGCGCCATGTCGGGCGCGATCACGGTGGCGAGCGCGGTGATGATCGCGGCCAGCCCGAGCCAGATCAGGAAAGCGCCGGGCACCATGATCTCCAGCGCGATCAGCAGCACGCCGCCAGCCAGCCAGTACCAGTAGGGCGGGCCGTTCAGCAGCATTTCCAGGTCCATCGTTCCGGTTCCTTGTCTGCCTGCGCCGGCTCAGCGGTCGGACCGCGAGCCCAACGCATCCTTCGCGATCTCGGCGATGCCGGCGATGCTGGAGATCACGCCGGAGGTCTCCATCGGCAGCATCAGGATCTTCTGGTTCGGCGATGCGGCCAGTTCCTTCATCATCTCGACATAGCGCTGGGCGATGAAATAGTTGATCGCCTGCACGTCGCCGGCACGGATCGCCTCGGACACCATCTGGGTCGCCTTGGCCTCGGCCTCGGCCTGGCGCTCGCGCGCCTCGGCGTCGCGGAAAGCGGCCTCGCGCCGGCCCTCGGCCGACAGGATCGCCGACTGCTTCTCGCCCTCGGCGCGCAGGATCTGCGACTGGCGGATGCCCTCGGCCTCCAGGATCGACGCGCGGCGGTCGCGCTCGGCCTTCATCTGCCGGCCCATGCTCTCGACCAGGTCGCGCGGCGGGGTGATGTCCTTGATCTCGATTCGGGTGACCTTGACGCCCCAGGGGTTGGTGGCGTGGTCGACCACGGTCAGCAGCCGGGCGTTGATCTCGTCGCGCTCCGACAGCAGCACGTCCAGGTCCATCGAGCCCATCACGGTGCGGATGTTGGTCATGGTCAGGTTGAGGATGGCCATTGTCAGGTCGCGCACCTCGTAGGCGGCCTTCGGCGCGTCGAGGATCTGGTAGAATACCACGCCGTCGACCGTGACCATGGCGTTGTCCTTGGTGATCACCTCTTGAGAGGGGACATCAAGAACCTGTTCCATCATATTGATTTTAGCGCCAATTCTGTCGAATACCGGAACCAGAAGGTTGAGGCCGGGCCGGATCACCCGGGTGAAACGGCCGAACCGCTCGACCGTGTATTCGTAGCCCTGCGGCACCGACTTGACGCCCATGCTGATCGCGATGACGGCAAGCACCAGCACCGCGATGACGAAAATCGTGAAGCCGCTCATCTGGGTCTCCCTCCGCAGGACCGCGGCGCCGGGGGCGCCGTTCGGCAGGTGTCGGATATGGGCGGATATTGGGGTGGAATCTGGGTGCTAACTTGTCTTCTTTCGGATGAACAAGCGGTAGGCCAGCGGCGCCAGAATCACAACAAGCAAGATGCGGAAGACGTGGTGGGTGGCGACGAAGGCCGGGTCGAGGTGCAGCGCCAGCGCGATCAGGCTCATCTCCGCCAGTCCGCCGGGCGAGAAGGCCAGCCACAGCGCGTCGAACGGCACCCCGATCGCGCCGTGCAGCGCCAGCGCCAGCCCGGCGCTGGCGGCGACCATGATCACGGTCAGGATCAAGGCATAGCCGACCGGCCGCAGCATGGCGTGCCAGTCCATGCCGGTGAAGCGGCTGCCGATGGTCGAGCCGATCACCACCTGGGCGACGGCGACCAGCTCGGCCGGCGGCCCGGCCGCGGTCCAGCCGGCCAGGTGGATCGCGGCGCTGAACAGCATCGGCCCGATCAGCTGGGCGGCCGGAATGCGGGCGAGGTAGGCGACGGGAAAACCGATCACAGCGGCGGCGCAGAGCAGGGCGATGTCGGCCCAGTCCAACCCGCCGTGGCCGCCGGCGCCGGGCAGGGCCGACTGGCCGTAGCTGAAGAAGAACGGCAGGCTGAACACCACGAACAGCACGCGGGCGGAGTGGATCAGCGAGATCACGCGGTCGTCGCCGCCCATCGCGCCGCCGACGATGATCATTTCGTTGAGCCCGCCCGGCGCCGCGCTGAAATAGGCGGTCGGCCGGTCGTAGCTGCTGATCCTCAGCAGCAGCGCGCACAGCCCGAGCCCGACCACGCTGACATAGCCGGCCATCGCGGCCAGGCTGGCGGTCCACTGGCCGACCGCGTCGATCATCGCCGGGCTGAAGGTGCTGCCGAGCAGCACGCCCAGCACCATGATGAAGCCGTTGCGCAGGGTCTTGCTGGCGCGGATCCGCAGCCCGGCGATGGCGGCGATCGTGGTCGCGCACATCGCGCCCATCATCCAGGGCAGCGGGGTGCCGATCCAGAAGAACAGCGCGCCGCCGGCACCGCCGAGGGCCAGGGTCGCCGCATAGGCGAGGACCGATTTCGCGTCTATTTTCAGCGCACTGGCAGGCGTCTTGCGATCCTCCGCTCAGCCGGGCGCGAAGCCGAGGGCGGCGAGGTCGGCGCGGAGCTGGTCCGGCCCGGTGAAGCGCAGGGCCGGCATGCCGAGATAGTGCGCGGCGGCGGTGACGTTGGGCAGCGAGTCGTCGATGAACACCGTGCGGCGCGGGTCGAGCCGGTAGCGCTGGACCGTGCGGTGGAAGATGCGCGGGTCCGGCTTGACCAGCCGCTCCTCGCCGGAGACGACGATGCCGCGGAACAGCGCGAGGAACGGGTACTTGGCCAGGGCGATCGGGAAGGTCTCCGCCGACCAGTTGGTCAGCGCATAGAGCGGAACGCCGGCCGCGTGCAGCGCCTCCAGGATCGCGACCGTGCCGTCGATCGGGCCGGCCAGCATCTCCGCCCAGCGGTCGCGATAGGCGTGGATCATGTCGGCATGCTCGGGCGCGCGGGCCAGCGCCTCGGCGAGGCCGTCGTCGAAGCTGCGGCCGGCGTCGAGCTCGATGTTCCAGATCGTGCCGCAGACCTCGGCGAGGAAGTGCTCCATCGCCGCCTCGTCGGCGAACAGCTTGCGGAACAGGTAGCGCGGGTTCCAGTCGATCAGGACCCCGCCCAGGTCGAACAGCACGGCGTCGGCCCGGCTCATGGCGTGAATTGCTCCTTCAGGATGCGCTCGCGCAGGTTCTGGTCGGCGTCGAACAGCAGCGACAGCGCGATGCTGCGGTCCTCGGACACCGTCACCCGGCGCACGTCGCGGATCTCGGTGAAGTCGGCGACCGCGCTGACCGGGCGCTTCTGCGCCTCCTTGACCTCGAACGAAACCACGGCGGTGCAGGGCAGCAGCGCGCCGCGCCAGCGCCGCGGGCGGAACGCGCTGATCGGGGTCAGCGCCAGGATCTCCGCACCCAGCGGGATGATCGGGCCGTGCGCCGACAGGTTGTAGGCGGTGCTGCCGGCCGGGGTGGAGACCAGCGCGCCGTCGCAGATCAGCTCGTCCAGCCGGACGATGCCGTCGACCTCGATGCGCAGCTTGGCCGCCTGCCGGGTTTCGCGCAGCAGCGAGACTTCGTTGATGGCGAGCGCAAATTGTTCATTTCCGTCAATGGTTTGCGCGATCATCTTGAGGGGGTGCAACACCACCATCTCGGCGTCCGCGATCCGCTGCGGCAGGTCGTCCTCGCCATAGGCGTTCATCAGGAAGCCGACCGAGCCGCGGTTCATGCCGAAGATCGGCACCGCGTGCGGCAGGAAACGGTGCAGCGTTTCCAGCATGAAGCCGTCGCCGCCCAGCGCCACCACCACGTCGGCGGTGTCGGCCGGCACGTGCTCGTACTGTCCGCGCAGGCGGATCAGCGCCTGCTGCGCCTCGTCGTTGTCGGCGGCGACGAAGGCCAGTTTCGGCGCTGGCGGCAGGGCCGCAGGCTGGCTCGGCTGTGAAAGGGGCATGCTCGCCGGATCGGTTGGCGCACCCGGCGCGGCGGGCGGCGCGGAACGATGGGGCTGCTTAGCACAGCCGCCGGGCGAGGTCACGCCGACCGGCGCCCGCCGCGGCGGCGAGGCTGCTGACGGTGCCTGTCACAGGCTCCGGCGATAACGCCGGGCGACAACGCCGGGAGCCGACGCATGAAACTCTATGCCGGGCCGCTGAGCCTGTATTCGCACAAGGTCGAGATCGCGCTGCGCGAGAAGGGGCTGGCCTACGAGGCCGTTCCGGTGCCGTTCAGCCAGACCGCGGGCTATGCGCCGAAGCATCCGCAGGTGCTGGCGGTCAACCCGAAGGGCCAGGTGCCGGTGCTGGTCGACGGGCCGCTGTCGCTCTACGACTCGACCGTGATCCTGGAGTATCTGGACGAGGCCCATCCGCAGCCGCCGCTGTTCCCGGCCGGTGCCGCGGCCCGCGCCCGCTGCCGGCTGCTGGAGGTCTTCGCCGACGAGGTGATGATCGTGCCGCTGCGCCCCTGATGTTCCGCACCGAGCCGCCGTCCGGTGACGCCGAACGCCGCCGCCGGCAGGGGGGCGGACGCCGCACCGGCCGAGGCCGCCATCGCCGACCGGCTCGCCGAACTCGACCGGCAGCTCGACGGCGCGGATTTCCTGTGCGGTGCGTTCAGCGTCGCCGACATCGCCGCCTTCATGGCGGTGCTGTTCGGGCTGCGGCTGGGCGGGCCGAAGCTGGAACCGTGGCGTGCAGTGGCGCGCTGGTACGGCCGGCTGGCCGAACGCCCGGCCTTTGCCGCGGCGGTCGCGGCGATCGCGCAGGCCGACCGGTCGCTGTCCTATCCCTGGGTGAAGGGCTGAGGCGACGCGGCGCCGGCGAAGATGTGCAGCGCCGCATATTGCAGCAGCATGATGGTCTTGCCGTCGACGATGCGTCCGTCGGCGACCATCGCCAGCGCCTCGGCGAAGGGCAGCTCCAGCACCTCGATGTCCTCGCCCTCGCGCGCGTCGCCGCCGCCGGCCGCGGCCCGGTCGCCCGGCGCATAGGCGGCGACGAAGAAGGTCAGCCGCTCGGTCACCGAGCCCGGGCTCATGAACGCCTCGAACACCCGGCGCACGTTGCGCAGGCGATAGCCGGTCTCCTCCTCCGCCTCGATGCGGATGCGCTCTGCCGGGCCCAGCGCGTCGAGCAGGCCGGCAGCGGCCTCGACCAGCAGGTCGTCATGGCCGTTGACGAAGGCGGGGAAGCGGAACTGCCGGGTCAGGATCACCGTCCGCCGCACCGGGTCGTAGGGCAGGATGACGGCGCCGTTGCCGCGGTCGTAGGTCTCGCGGCTCTGCGTCTGCCAGCGCCCGTCGCCGCGGCGCCAGGCGAAGGTGGTTTTCTTCAAGACGTACCAGTCGTCGGACAGCAGCTGGACGTCGTGGATCTGCACGCGGTCGGCGACGGACATGATGGGGCTCCTGCGATGGCGCGCGAACAATCGTGCAATTTCGTGCAGAGTCAAGAAAGATCGTGTAACATCGCGCGATGCTGACCCGCCAGCGCAAGGCCCATATCCTCGACGTGCTGCGCCGCGACGGCCAGGTGGTGGCCAAGGCGCTGAGCGCCGAGCTGGGGCTGTCGGAGGACACCATCCGCCGCGACCTGCGCGCGCGGGCCGCGGCCGGCCAGCTGCAGCGCGTGCACGGCGGCGCGCTGCCGGCCTCGCCGGCGGTGGTCGACGTGCCGGGCCGGCGCGCGATCTCGACCGCGGCGAAGGCGGCGATCGGCCGGGCCGCCGCCGGGCTGATCCGCAACGGCCAGGTGGTGTTCGTCGACGGCGGCACCACCACCGAGGCGATGGTCGCCGCGCTGCCGGCGACCCTGCGCGCGACGGTCGTCACCCACAGCCCGGCGATCGCGGTGGCGCTGGTCGACCGGCCCGGCATCGACGTGCTGACCATCG
The DNA here is from genome assembly GCA_041396705.1 of Alphaproteobacteria bacterium. NCBI lineage: Bacteria > Pseudomonadati > Pseudomonadota > Alphaproteobacteria > Alphaproteobacteria bacterium. Next base: position 589 of record JAWKYB010000023.1, on the reverse strand, counting down.
GCGGCCGGCTGTTCCGCCATTCGGTGGTGGCGGTCGGCGCCGACGCTGTGGCGGCGATCGGGCGGGTGCGCGCCGACCTCTATGTCATGGGCGTCACCGGCGTGCACCCGGAGGTCGGGCTGACCACCGGCGACGCCGAGGAGGCGGCGGTGAAGCGGGCGCTGATGGCGGCATCGGCCGAGACCATGGTGCTGGCCTCGCGCGAGAAGCTGGGCGCGGCCTCGCCCTTCGTCGTCGCGCCGGTGGCGCAGGCGAGCTGGCTGGTCACCGAGGCCGGGATCGCCGAGGCGGCGACCGCGCCCTATGCCGCGCTCGGCCTCAGCGTGGTGCGGGCTTCGCCGGTCACTGGCCCGGGGCCTTGAACGGCTGGCTGATTTCCTGGAAGGCGGGCAGGGCCTCGCAGCGCGCGGCATGGGCGGCGAGCGCCGGCCAGCGCGCCGGCTCGAACAGGCCGGGGTGGACCTCGCCGACGAAGCGCAGCGCGCAGCCGACCGCGATGTCGGCATGGCCGATGGCCGCGCCGAACCACCACGGCGTCGTCCGCGCAGCGCGGTCGGCCTCCAGCGCCGCCAGCACGTCGGCGACCTGG
>JAWKYB010000022.1 GCA_041396705.1 Alphaproteobacteria bacterium | reverse complement strand
CCTGCTCGAGAGCGTGCGCGAGGCGCTGCGCAACGACCAGATCGCCCTGCACGTCCAGCCGATCGTCGACATGGCGGACCGCCAGCCGCTGTTCTTCGAGTGCTTCTCGCGCCTGCGCACCGCCGACGGCCGGCTGCTGACCCCGCAGACCTACCTGCCGGTGGTCGAGGCGGAGGGGCTGACCGCGGCCATCGACAACATGCTGCTGCTGCGCTGCGTACAGCTGGTGCGCAGCGCCCAACGGCGCGACCGCCCGGTCACCTATTTCTGCAACATCTCCGGCCGCAGCCTGGACGACCGCGTGTTCTTCGCCGACTTCCTCGATTTCGCCTCCGACAACGCGCTGCTGTCCAGCCACCTGGTGTTCGAGATCGACCACCGCACGCTGGCCGGTCTGACGCCGGAGGCGACGCGCGACCTGCGCGCGCTGGCCGATCTCGGCTATCGCTTCGCGCTGGACAACGCCGACCTTGCCCATGTCGACGCCGCGCTGCTGACCGACCACCGCATCGCCTTCGTCAAGGCGCGCATCGGCAACCTGGCCGAGCGGGCCGGCCACGACCGCCACCTGATCGACCTGGAGCGGCCGCTGCTGCTGGCCGGCGCCGAGCTGATCGCGACCCATATCGAGCGGGAGTCGCACTGCACCACCCTGGCCAACCTGCCGGTCCGCTTCGGCCAGGGCTTCCTGTTCGGCGAGCCGGCGCCGATCGAGTCGCTGCGCCGCGACTGACCGCCCTTCCGCCCCGCGGACGGCCGCCCGCGCCCGCGCAATTTCAGTTTGTCGCGGGCTTGCGTGCCGTATAGGGTCCCCCCATACTGCCGGCTGCCAAGAACCCGGCGGAAAGGACAGTCTGCCCGGCCGCGCCCGCGGACGAGCGCAGGGGAGAGAGGGGGAACGCATGGCGTCCGTGACGGTCGAGAAGGTCAAGAAGGCGTTCGGTACGGTGGAGGTGATCCACGGCATCGACGTCGACATCGCCGATGGCGAGTTCGTCGTGCTGGTCGGGCCGTCCGGCTGCGGCAAGTCCACCCTGCTGCGGATGATCGCGGGGCTGGAGGACATCACCGAGGGCGAGATCTCGATCGGCAGCACCGTGGTCAACCGCGTGCCGCCGAAGGACCGCGACATCGCCATGGTGTTCCAGAACTACGCGCTCTATCCGCACATGACCGTCTACGACAACATGGCGTTCAGCCTGAAGCTGCGGAAGGCCGACCGGGCGACCATCGACGCCCAGGTGCAGAAGGCGGCCCGCACGCTGGGCCTGACCGAGTATCTGAAGCGCTATCCGCGGCAGCTGTCGGGCGGCCAGCGCCAGCGCGTCGCCATGGGCCGCGCCATCGTGCGCGACCCGCAGGTGTTCCTGTTCGACGAACCGCTGTCGAACCTGGACGCCAAGCTGCGCGTGCAGATGCGCACCGAGATCAAGGAGCTGCACCAGGAGCTGAAGACGACCTCGGTCTACGTCACCCACGACCAGGTCGAGGCGATGACGATGGCCGACCGCATCGTCGTCATGCATGACGGCATCGTCGAGCAGGTCGGCTCGCCGCTCGACCTCTACGACAACCCGACCAACAAGTTCGTCGCCGGCTTCATCGGCTCGCCGTCGATGAACTTCATCGACGGCGTGCTGCGCCGCGACGGCAACCAGATCTACGTGCAGACCGCCGACGAGACCCGGCTGCCGGTCGACAAGGACCCGGCCGCCCATGACGGCACCGCGGTGACCTACGGCATCCGGCCGGAGCACCTGGAGCTGGCGGCGGCCGGCGAGGGCTTCCAGGCCGACGTCATCGTGGTCGAGCCGACCGGAGCCGATACCCTGGTGTTTTCGCGCGTCGGCGGCACCCAGATCTGCGCCACCTTCCAGGAGCGGCACAACTTCCAGCCGAACCAGAAGGTGATGCTGCGGCCGCACGCCCAGACCGTGCACCTGTTCGACAACGCGACCGGCGCCCACCTCTAGGCCACGCCCATGCAGATCACCCTGACCGCGGACGGCGTGCTGCCGTCCGACGCCGCGGTTGCGTGCCTGGTCGGCCGCGCGTGGCGCCGGCGCCGGTCGACGGCCCGTCGGTGGTGGTGCTGACCGCCGACCGCGGGGCTGGTCGACATCACCGCCGCCTATCCCACGGTCTCGCATCTGCTCGAGGCGGCCGACCCGGCCGCCGCGGCGCGCGACGCGGCCGCCGCCGGCGAGGCGTGCGGCACGCTCGACGCCGCGCTGGCCGGCGCCACCGGCGGCGACGGCCTCCGCCTGCTGGCGCCGTGCGACCTGCAGGCGCTGAAGGCGGCCGGCGTCACCTTCGTCAAGAGCATGCTGGAGCGGGTGATCGAGGAACGCGCCGCCGGCGATGCCGGCGCCGCCGACGAGATCCGCCGCACCATCGGCGCGGAGATCGGCGGCGACCTGGCCGCGATCGTCCCCGGCTCAGACCAGGCGGCGCGGCTGAAAGACAGCCTGATCAAGCGCAAGCTGTGGTCGCAGTATCTGGAGGTCGGCATCGGACCGGACGCCGAGGTCTTCACCAAGGCGCCGCCGATGGCCGCGGTCGGCGCCGGCGCCGACATCGGCATCCACCCCCGCTCGGCCTGGAACAACCCGGAGCCCGAGATCGTGATGGCGGTCAACAGCCGCGGCGAGACGGTCGGCGTCGCGCTGGGCAACGATGTCAACCTGCGCGATTTCGAGGGGCGCAGCGCGCTGCTGCTCGGCAAGGCCAAGGACAACAACGCCAGCTGCGCCATCGGACCGTTCATCCGCCTGTTCGACGACCGCTACGGCATCGACGACGTGCGCCGGGCGCATGTGGCGCTGAAGGTGGAGGGCGACGACGGCTTCGTGCTGCAGGGCCGCTCCGCCTTGTCGGAGATCAGCCGCGACCCGCTCGACCTGGTCGCCCAGACCATCGGCAAGACCCACCAGTATCCCGACGGCTTCATGCTGTTCACCGGCACCATGTTCGCGCCGGTCGAGGACCGCGACACGCCGGGCCAGGGCTTCACCCACAAGGTCGGCGACCGGGTGACCATCGCCAGCGAGCGTCTCGGCGCGCTGGTCAACCGCGTCGACCACGCCGACCACGTCGCTCCCTGGACCTTCGGCAGCCGCGCGCTGATGGAGAACCTGGCCAGGCGCGGGCTCTTGGGCTGAGGCAGGGCGGCCGAGCGGCGGTCGCGGACAGGCGCCCGTCCGTTTAGGCCGCCGTCCGACGGCGCGCCTCCAGGGTTCTTCGGCTGAACGGGGGCGCGGCCCGTTCAGGGTTACGGGCACCGGTACCGCAAGGCCTCGAGACCCGGCAATGCCCCCTGGCTAACTCGCCGGATCGTACATGAATTCGCGCAGTTCCTGTGCGCAACGGCAGGCGACCGCGATCTTCCGCGCCCATTCTTCCGCATCCTCGCGCGTCGGCAGCTCCAGCACGGTGAACCCGCCGTTGAGCCTGCTGCCCGGATGGGTGCCGGCGGACACCGTGCCGTCGCCCGACACCAGCACGGGTTCGACCCGCTCGTCGATGCCGCCGGCGAATACGTAGACGCCGGCCGCCTTGGCTTCCTCGATCACCGCATGCGCCGCGGCGGCGACACCCGGGAGGTCGCCGGCGGCGACCGTCATGGCTTCGCTCGGGAAGGAGATCAGGTACTTAGCCATGCGCCATGATACGTCGCGGACCGGGCCGAGACAACGCGGCGGCCGGCGTCGGCGGCCGCCGCGACCGCGCATGCATCGCATCTGGCGGATCCGCCGCGCGGACGGCGAACGCCGCGACGCCGCTGTGACGGGCGTCATTGATCCGGTGCGCGAACCCCTGCGACCTGTCCTTATCGTAATGTGCGGGACAGGAGGGATGGCGTGTCGCAGGCGATCGGCAAGATGATGATGGTCCTGTCGTGCTGGGCCGCCGGCGCGGCGCTGTTCCTGGCGTTCTTCGATGCGGCCGCCGCCGACGGGCCGGAGGTCTGGCCGACCCTGGCCGCGGCCGCCCTGTTCGTCATGCCGCTGGCGATGCTGCTGCGCCATGCCGAGCAGAAGGCGGAGACCGAGCGCCGGCGACCGGACTGAGCCGATGCGCCGGCGCCCGGCCAGCCGGGGCGAAACCTAGGCCGCAACGCTGCGGCGCCGCAGCCCGATCAGCTGCAGTTCCGCGTAGACCCCGACCAGCACCGCCTGGGCGATCACGAACGCCCAGCCCAGCGCCGTCGGCGCGACCCACCCGCCGACCAGCAGCGCGATGCTGGCGACCACCCAGCCGGCATTGGCCGCGACGATCGCGACAGCAAGCTGACGCGGCACCGCCGGCCGGCTCGCGGCCCAGCCGACCAGCGCGACGAACGGCGGCACCGCGACCCCGGCCCAGCGCAGCAGCGCGGCCGGCAGGCCGAACAGGTCGCCGAGCGGCTCGGCAGCCGCGATCAGCGCGACCGCGAACGGGCCGAGGTGCAGGCGTCGATCCACAGCATCCGCGCCAGGAGGTCGGCGTTGCGCAAATTCATGGCGAAGCTCCTTCTGCCGATGGCGAACGGCGGCCACGCTAGGGCCCGGCGGTGCGGCGGGTCGATTACGTCCCGGGTAATTGGCGCGCCGTCCGGCAGGCTGTTACGGTCCGGCCATGCAGGACGCCACCCAGACCGTCGGCGAGCAGCTGCGCGACTGGCGGCAGCGCCGGCGCATGAGCCAGCTGTCGCTGGCGCTCGACGCCGACATCTCGGCCCGCCACCTCAGCTTCGTCGAGACCGGCCGCGCGCGGCCGAGCCGGGCCATGGTGCTGCACCTCGCCGACTGCCTCGCCGTTCCGCTGCGCGCACGCAACGCGCTGCTGCTGGCCGCCGGGTTCGCCCCGGCCTTCCCGCAGCGGCCGCTCGACGACCCCGCCCTGGCGGCGGCGCGGCAGGCGATCGACCAGGTGCTGGCCGGCCACGAGCCCTATCCGGCACTGGCGGTCGACCGGCACTGGACCATGATCGCCGCCAACCGCGCCGTCGGCCTGCTGACCGACGGGGTCGACCCGGCGCTGTTGCAGCCGCCGGTGAACGCGCTGCGCGTCAGCCTGCACCCGGCCGGCCTGGCGCCGCGGATCCGCAACCTCGGCGAATGGCGCGCGCACGTCTTTGCCCGGCTGCGCCAGCAGATCGCGGCCAGCGCGGATCCCGGGCTCGCCGCCCTGCTCGCCGAGCTCGAGGCGCTGTCGCCGTCCGGCCCCGGCGAGGCCGCCCCGCCCGACCGGGCGGCGGTGGTGGTGCCGCTGCGCATCGCCACCCCGGCCGGCGAACTCGCGCTGTTCGGCACCGTCACGGTGTTCGGCACGCCGGTCGACATCACCCTGGCCGAGCTGGCGATCGAGGCGTTCTATCCGGCCGATGCCGCCAGCGCCGCGCTGCTGCGGACGTTGCTGGCCTGACGCGCATCGGCCAGTGTGTCGGCATCCAGCGGGCCGCGGCGGGCCGAGTCGCGAAGCGCAGGCGCAGCAGCGAGAGAGAGGGCGATCCGGTGAGACGGCACCTTGCAGCCACCGTCTGGCTGGCGGCCATGGGCGCCGGGGCGCCCGCCGTCGCCGCCGACGACACGGACACCGCCGCCGGCGCGGCCTTCGTCGAGGCGAACTGCGCGGTCTGCCATGCGGTCGACCGCGAGGGCGCCAGCCCGCATCGCGACGCCCCCGCCTTCCGCACCCTGTCGCAGCGCTATCCGGTGGAAAGCCTGGCCGAGGCGCTGGCCGAAGGCATATTGGTCGGCCACCCGGACATGCCCGAGTTCGCCCTGGAGCCGGACCAGATCGACGGCGTCATCGCCTATCTGCAGTCGATCCAGGATTGAACCCGGCGCGGCTTGCGGGCCGGCGCGACGGCGGCCATGCCGGTCGCCGGTCCCCCGGGGCCGTGTACGCGCCCGTCGCGCTCAGCCGTCGCGCACGGCCTCGCCGAACGCGGCGAACAGGTGGCGCGACGGCGCGTCGGTGCGGGCCAGGAACTCAGGGTGCCACTGCACGCCGATGGCGAAGGCGGGGCGGTCGTGCAGGCTGACCGCCTCGACGGTGCCGTCCTCGGCCTCGCCCTCGACCCGCAGGCCCGCGGCCAGCCGGTCGATGCCCTGGCGGTGCACCGAGTTGACCATGATCGTGTCGGCGCCGACGATGTCGGCCACCGGCCCGTCCTGGCGCAGCCGCACCGGATGGCGCAGCGCGAAGCGCTGGTCGAGGCCGGCGTCGGCGGGGGCGCGATGGTCCATCCGTCCGGGCAGGTTGTGCACCGCGGTGTGCAGCGTGCCGCCGAGCATGACGTTGAGCTCCTGCAGCCCGCGACAGATCGCGAACAGCGGCAACCGCCGCTCCAGCGTCGCCGCGATCAGCGGGAAGCTGGTCTCGTCGCGGTCCGGGTCGTAGGGCTCCGCCTCCGGGTCCGGGTCGGCGCCATAGCGCGCCGGATGCACGTTGGACGCGCTGCCGGTCAGCAGCACGCCGGCGACGCAGTCCAGCACCGCGCCGATGTCGGACAGCCGGCCCAGCGCCGGCACGATCACCGGCTGGCAGCCGGAGAACTCGGCCAGCGGGCGGAGATACTGGTCGTAGACCAGGTGGGTCGGCCGGTCGGTGATGCGGAAATCGGCGGTCACCGCCACCAGCGGCGTGGAGGCTTGCGGCATGTCCGGGTCCCTGCTGCGCCCGCCCGATGCGGGTGCCGCTGTTTGGCACGGTTCGCCCGCGGCGTGAAGGGGCCGCTGCGCCATTGACCCGGGCGGGAACCCCGCCATTGTTGCTCCGTTCACGGTCGCAGGCAGCGCCATGATTCGCACACCGACCCGACGACTTCGCTTGCCGATCGCGGCCGCATTGGCCGCGCTGCTGGCGCTTGCCGGCTGCGACGACGGCATCGATCCGCTGTTCTCGCGCCAGGCGCTGCCGCCCGGCCTCGCCCTGCTGCCGGCCGACCGCGTCGGCATCGTGGTGCAGCCGGTCACCGGGGTGTCGGAGCCGTTCGCCACGGAAATGGCGGCGGCGGCGGCGGACGCGCTGCAGCAGCGCAACGTGCCGGCCAGCCTGCGCGGCGGCGCCGCGTCCAGCTACTTCCTCAGCGGCGACATGGGCATGAGCCAGAACGACAACGGCACCGTCACCCTGCGCGTGACGTGGGACCTGACCGGGCCCGACGGCGCGCTGGTCGGCAGCCACACCCAGCACCGCGATTCGCCGCCGCCGAGCGAGCGCACCGGCGACCTGCTGCGGCAGATGGCGGCCGACGCGGCGCCGCAGATCGCGGCGATGATCCAGACCGGCGCGCCGCCGCCGCCGGTCGCGGCGACCGCGGCCGCCGCCGACAACGCGGTCAGCATCGGCGCCATCGCCGGCGCGCCCGGCCGCGGCGAAGCCGAACTGGAGGCGGCGCTGATCGCCAGCCTGCCGCTGTACGGCGTGGCGGTGCAGCCCGGCGCCGGCGACGGCCTGCGTCTCGACGGCGCCGTCACCCTGACCCCGGTCGACGCCGGGACCGAGCGGATCCGGCTGACCTGGCGGCTGCTCGACGGTGCCGGCACCGAGCTTGGCCAGCTGGCGCAGGAGAACGACATCCCGGCCGGCAGCCTCGACGGCGACTGGGGCGAGGTCGCCTATCTGATCGCCGACGGGGTCGCCGCCGGCATCGCCCAGATCATCGACCGCACCGGCGGCTGAGCGTCAGCGCGCGCCGTCGTCGCGCCCATCGTCGCGCCCAACGTCGCGGGCGGCCTGCATCGCCGCGATCGCGCGGGCCATCAGGCTGACGAACCGGTCGCTCTCGGCCGCATCGAAGCCGGCCAGCGCCTGCGCGTTCTGCGCCGCCGCCGCGCGCAGCGCCGGCGTGCGCAGCCGGCGCCCCTTGTCGGTCAGCCAGACCTGCTGCGCCCGCGCATCGGCCGGGTGCGGCCGGCGCACGACCAGCCCGTCGCGCTCCATCCGCGCCAGCGTGTTGGCCATCGTCGCCTGCTCGATGTCGAGCCGGCGCACCAGCTCCTTCTGCGTCAGGCCGTCCGTCTCCCACAGTTCCAGCAGCGCCGGGAACTGGCCGGGCGTGATGCCGAGCGGCCGGATGCGCTCCTGCAGGCCCAGCGCGAACAGCCGCGCCATGTGGTTGGCCAGATAGCCGGCCGAAGTGCCCTTGCTGAATGCCATGCCGCAGATTCCATTTGCATAGCTCACTATGCCATAATATATAGCATGCTATACATATACGGAGGTCGCGACGATGGCGGCACAGACGCACAGCGCAGGCCCGGCAAGAGCCGGGCGAACGGTGATCCGGCTGCTCCACCCGGTCGCCGGCGGCACGGCCCTGGCCCTGATCCTGGTGTTCTGGGCGGCGACGGTGGCGACCGAGCTGCTCGCCGCGACCGACGCGGTGATCGCGGTCAAGCGCGCGATCCCATGGGGCCTGACGCTGCTGGTGCCGGCACTGGCGGCCACCGCGGCGAGCGGGGCCGTCCTGGCCCGGGGGCGTAGCGGTCCGCGCGTGACGCGCAAGCGCCGGCGCATGCCGCTGATCGTGGCGAACGGCCTGCTGATCCTGGTGCCGTCCGCCCTGTTCCTTGCCTGGAGGGCCGGGCGCGGCGAGCTCGACGCCTGGTTCTACGCGGTCCAGGCGCTGGAGCCACGGCGGCCAGGGCGGTCAACCTGGTCCTGCTCGGCCGCAGCGCCCGCGACGGGCTGGCGTTGGCCCGCCGCGGCCGGGGTTAGCCCGGCGGCGCCGCTCAGTCGCGCAGATGCGCGAGCAGCGGGTCGGGGAACGGGCTCCACACGCCGGTGCGGATGCCGGCGGCGGCCAGCCCGCGCCGCACCCATTCGTTGCAGGTGACGAACATGCTGTAGGCGCCGTGGCTTTCGTAGAAGCCGTCGTTGCCGAGATAGCTGTAGCCCGCGATCCGCTGCGGCCGGCCGTCGGGGCCGGGCCGGATTGCCGCCATCACGTGGTCGACCAGCACGTCGTAGGCCTCCGGCGAGATCCGCACCTCGACATAGTCCTCGCCCTCGGGCCACGGCGCCCAGTAGCTGACGTGCAGCGCGGTGCCGCCGGTGCCGCTGAGCGCGGTCAGCGCGACGCCGAGGGTCAGGTCGTCCCAGGTCGGCACGTTGAGGTAGAACTCGCGGCTGCCCCAGCCGAAGGCGACGGTCGCCGGCTGCCAGGGCACCGCGGGAAAGTCCTTGGGCGGGAACAGCTGGGTCCAGTCGGTGCCGTTGGCGTTGACCGGCAGGTGCAGGTTGGCGTGGATGCCGTTGTTCGACAGGCCGATCGGAATGCCGTCGGGCACCGGCGCGAAATCGTCGTTCACGGTCCAGCGCGACAGTGCGAAGGCGCTGCCGAAATAGGCGCCGACCAGCGCCGCGATCACTGCGATGCCGATCGCCAGGATGCGCGCAATCCGTCTCAGCATCGCCCCCGCCTGCCTCTCCCATCGCCGCCCACAGTTCCGCCGCAAGCGGGCAGGAATAAGGCGGCGCCGGCGCGCGGCGACGCGCCGGATGGCGGCGCCGGCTGCCGGCAATCGCGACCGGCGGCGCCGGACCGGCGCCAAGGCCGGCGCAAGGCTTCGCGGCAGCCGCCGTCTTGGATGTACCCGCCATGGCTGTATTACCGTGGAATCCGCAAACTACCTATCAATAGATTGAACAACTTTTTGCTGGACGCCGTTGACGTTGACGCCGAATTACTTTCGCTTGTTTCGTTGCAGAAACCGAGCGGGGACGAGCGATGCCGCGCCGCGCCAAGTCGGCCGCAATTCTTGATTCGGCGGAGCGCATGGCGCGCACCGTCGGCTTCAATGCCTTCAGCTTCCGGGACGTCGCCGAGGACATCGGCATCCGCAGCGCCAGCGTGCATTATCACTTTCCCACCAAGACCGAACTCGGCATCGCGCTGACCCGTCGTTTCGCCGAGCGGCTGATGGCCGAGCTGGGCGACGCCGACGACGCCGACGTCCCGCCTTCCGCCCTGCTCGACCGCTATGTCGCGGCCTTCCGGCAGCTGGTCGACGAGGGTGCGCAGACCTGCCTGTGCACGGTCCTCGCCGCCGAAATCGGTTCGCTGCCGCCGGAGCTGGCGGCCGAGGTGCGGTCGTTCTTCGGCCAGCTGCACGCCTGGCTGACCCGCGTCTTCGTCCGGATGCCGGCCGCGGCCGCCGAGGACTCCCGCGGCGGCGCCGAGGTCGACGCGGTGCTGTTCCAGTCGGCGGTCCAGGGCGGCCTGCTGCTCGCCCACGCCCGCGGTTCGGCCGCCATCTACGACATCGTCGCCGGCGCCGCGAAGGACCGGGCCGGGGCCTGACCGGCGCCAGCGCCGCCGGGTCCCCGTACTGCGGCTCAGTGCAGCTTGATCCGCGGCCTGATGACGCGGTTGATGTGGCCGACCAGGATCATCGCGATCGCGCGCAGCCAGCCGTGCACAGCGATCAGGTGCAGCCGGTACAGCGAGACGTAGACGAAGCGGGCGATCCGCCCCTCCACCCGCATGCTGCCGCCGACCAGGTTGCCCATCAGGCTGCCGATGGTCGAATAGTGGCTGAGCGAGACCAGCGAGCCGTGATCCTTGTAGACGAAGGGCTTCAGCGGCCGCCCGGCCAGCAGCGCCGCCAGGTTCCTCGCCGTGCGGCTGGCCATCTGGTGGGCGGCCTGGGCACGCGGCGGCACCGGCCGCTCCCAGCCCGGCAGCGCGCACGAGCAGCAGTCGCCGATGGCGAAGATGCGCGGGTCGCGGCTGGTGCGCAGCTCCGGCGTCACCACCAGCTGGTTCAGCCGGTTGGTCTCCAGCCCGGCGATGTCCTTCAGGAAGTCCGGCGCCTTGATCCCGGCAGCCCACACCCGCAGCGGCGCCGCGATCAGGTCGCCGTCGGCGGTCTGCATGCCCTGCGGCGTGCAGGCGACGATCCGCGTCGCCGTGCGCACGTGCACGCCGATCCGCTCCAGCTCCTTGTGCGCGGCATCGGACACCCGCTCCGGCACCGCCGGCAGGATGCGCGGGCCGGCCTCCACCAGCGTCACGTCCATCCGGCTGTTGTCGAACCGCTCCAGGCCGTAATGCGCCAGTTCGCGCGCGGCGTTGTACAGCTCCGCCGACAGCTCCACGCCGGTGGCGCCGCCGCCGACGATGGCGACCCGCACCTTGGCGTCCGAGGCCGGGTCGTCCGAGACCTGTTGCGACACCTTCAGGCACAGGTTCAGCAGCTTCTGGCGGAACCGTTCGGCCTGGCGGCGCTGGTCCAGGTAGATGCAGTGCTCGGCGACGCCCGGCGTGCCGAAGTCGTTGGAGACGCTGCCGATCGCGATCACCAGCCAGTCGTATGAGAGCCGGTAGCGGCCCATCACCTCCTCGCCGTCCTCGTCGACGATCGGCGCCAGCACCACCGCCTGCGCGTCGCGGTCGATCGCCTCCAGCGCGCGCGGGAAATAGCGATAGCCGTAGCGGTGGGCGTGGCTGCGATAGCCGACCTCGTCCAGGCTGGAATCGAGCGCGCCGCTGGCCACCTCGTGCAGCAGCGGCTTCCAGATGTGGCTGCGGTTGCGCTCGACCAGGATGACCTCGGCCCGGCCGCGCCGCGCCAGCTTGCGCCCCAGCCGCGCGACCAGCTCCAGCCCCGCCGCGCCGCCGCCGACGACCACGATCCTGGGCTTGGCCGCCATCGGCGCGCTCAGCGGAAAGCCGGCTCGTCGAGGGTTCTGAGCTTGCGGGAATGCAGCTCCTCCGGGCCGCGCTCGCGCAGCACGTCGATGGCGCGCAGCCCGATCTGAAGGTGCTGGTTGACGCGGTTGCGGTAGAAGCTGTCGGCCATGCCGGGCAGCTTCAGCTCGCCGTGCACCGGCCGGTCCGAGATGCACAGCAGCGTGCCGTAGGGCACCCGGAAGCGCAGGCCGTTGGCGGCAATGGTCGCCGATTCCATGTCGACCGCGATGGCGCGGGCCAGCTCGAACCGCTTCAACGCCGCGTTGGCGCCCTGCAGTTCCCAGTTGCGGTTGTCGACGGTGGCGACGGTGCCGGTGCGCATCACCTGCTTGACGCCATAGCCGGTGACGCCGGTCGTCTCCATCACCGCGTCCTGCAGCGCCACCTGCACCTCGGCGATCGGCGGCACCGGCACCCAGATCGGCAGGTCGTAGTCCAGGATCTTGTCGTCGCGCAGATAGCCGTGGGCGAGCACATAGTCGCCCAGCCGCTGGCTCGACCTGAGCCCGCCGCAGTGGCCGAGCATGATCCAGCAGTGCGGGCGCAGCACGGCGATGTGGTCGGTGATGTTCTTGGCGTTGGACGGGCCGACGCCGATGTTGACCATGGTGATGCCGTCGCCGCTGGGCCGCTTCAGGTGATAGGCCGGCATCTGCGGCATCCGGGTCGGTTTCGGACCGGCGATGGAGCCGCCGCGCGTCGTCACCACCTCGCCCGGCTCGACGAACTCGGTATAGCCGTCGTCGCCGCCGGCGGGCGGATGCGCCATCTCCGCCTGGCCGTAGCGGATGAACTCGTCGATGTAGAACTGATAGTTGGTGAACAGCACGAAGCGCTGGAAATGTTCGGGCCGGGTGCCGGTGTAGTGGCGCAGCCGCTGCAGCGACAGGTCGACCCGCGGCGCCTCGAACAGCGCCAACGGCCACGGGTCGCCGTCCGGCGGCACGTAGGTGCCGTTGGAGATGTCGTCGGTCATGTGCACCAGGTCGGGCAGGTCGAAGGTGTCGGCGACGCTGACCAGCCGCTCCGGCGTCAGCCCGCTCAGGTGGTCGCCCAGGCTTTCGTCCAGTGCGAAGTGCAGCGGAATGCGCTGCTCCGACACGCCGACATGCACCGGCGGGCCGTGGTGCAGCAGCAGCGTGCCGATCTGCTCGCGGTAATAGGCCTCGAACAGGTCGGGGCGGGTGACGGTGACGCCGAAATTGCCGCGGCCGCGGGCGAAGCCATAGGCGCGGCGGGTATCAAGGTTCTTCGGGTCGGCGTCGACCGTGATCGCCACATAGGGATAGCTGGCGTGGACCGGCCCGCCGGAATCCTCGCCGTTGGCGAAGCGGGCGAAGCGGTCGCGGATGGTGCGCACGCTGGACCGGTAGATCTCGCCGATCCGCGCCACCGCCTCGTCGGCGGTGGTGAAGGGCAGCAGGTCGCGGGCGGGAATGCGGCCATAGTTGCGCCTGGCCATCGGATGGCTCTCCTTGGTCATCGGCGCCGTGCGGGCCGGGGTGGACAGGCGTCCGTGCCCGCCCATATAAGCGGCGCCATGACCCAACGGTGTTTCTACAAGATGCACGGCCTTGGCAACGACTTTGTCGTCGTCGACGCGCGGGCCGAGCTGTTCGAGGCGGACTCCGAGCGCATCCGCGCCATCGCCGACCGTCGCACCGGGGTCGGCTGCGACCAGTTCATCGTGATCACGCCGCCGCAGCACAAGGCGGCGTCGGCCGGCATGCGCATCTTCAACGCCGACGGCGGCGAGGTCGAGGCCTGCGGCAACGCCGCCCGCTGCATCGCCCGCCTGCTGATGGACGAGGGCCGCGACCAGGTGCGGATCGAATCCCCGGCCGGCATCCTGGTCGCCCGCCGCGCCAACGGCGAGAAGGTCACGGTCGACATGGGCCCGGCCGGCGTCGACTGGGTCGACATCCCGCTGGCCGAGGCGCAGGACACCCTGCACCTCGACCTCGAGATCGGGCCGTACCGCGACCCTTGCGCGGTCAACATGGGCAACCCGCACTGTGTGTTCTTCGTCGACGACGCCGAGGCGGTCGACCTCGCCCATTGGGGCCCGCAGGTGGAGCACCACCCGCTGTTCCCGCAGCGCACCAACGTCGAATTCGTCCACCTTGCCGGACCGAACCACCTGCGCATGCGGGTGTGGGAGCGCGGGGTCGGCATCACCCGCGCCTGCGGCACCGGCGCCTGCGCCAGCGTGGTGGCCGCCCGCCGCCGCTACCTTGTCGACGGCCCGACCCGGGTGACGCTGGACGGCGGCGAGCTGGAGATCGACTGGATCACCACCGGCCACGTGCTGATGACCGGCCCGACCGCGCTCAGCTTCCGCGGCGAGTGGCCGCTGTGAGCGCGCCGCAGTTCATCACCTTCGGCTGCCGCCTGAACGCCTACGAGACCGAGGTGATGCGCCGCAACGCCGCGGCGGCAGGGGTCGAGCGCGCCGTCGTCGTCAACACCTGCGCGGTGACCGCCGAGGCCGAGCGGCAGGCGCGCCAGGCGATCCGCAAGGCCCGCCGCGACCACCCCGACGCCCGCATCATCGTCACCGGCTGCGCCGCGCAGATCGCGCCCGAACGCTATGCCGCGATGGCTGAGGTCGACCAGGTGCTGGGCAACGAGGCCAAGCTCGACCCGGCGATCTGGCGCCGCGACGAGCCGATGCTGGTCGACGACATCATGGCGGTGCGCGAGACCGCCGGCCACCTGGTCGAGGGGCTGGAGGGCCGCACGCGCGCCTTCGTCCAGGTGCAGAACGGCTGCGACCATCGCTGCACCTTCTGCATCATCCCCTACGGCCGCGGCGCCAGCCGCTCGGTGCCGGTGGGCGAGGTCGTGCAGCAGGTCCGCACGCTGGTCGGGCGCGGCTATCGCGAGGTGGTGCTGACCGGCGTCGACCTGACCAGCTACGGCGCCGACCTGCCCGGCGCGCCGCGGCTCGGCCAGCTGGTCCGCCGGCTGCTGCGGCTGGTGCCGGCGCTGGACCGGCTGCGGCTGTCGTCGCTGGACCCGGCCGAGATCGACGACGACCTGTGGCGGGCGCTGGCCGACGAGCCGCGGCTGATGCCGCACCTGCACCTCAGCCTGCAGGCCGGCGACGACATGGTGCTGAAGCGGATGAAGCGCCGCCATTCCGCCGCCGATGCCACGACGGTGGTCGACCGCGCCCGTGCGCTGCGGCCCGACGTCGTCTTCGGCGCCGACCTGATCGCCGGCTTCCCGACCGAGACCGAGGCGATGGCGGCGAACACGCTGGCGCTGGTCGAAGCGCTCGACCTGACCTGGCTGCATGTCTTTCCCTATTCCGCCCGCCAGGGCACGCCGGCCGCGCGGATGCCGCAGGTGCCGGCGCCGATGCGCAAGGCGCGCGCCGCCGCCTTGCGCGCGGCCGGCGACGCGGCGGTGGCGCGCCACCTCGCCGCCCAGGTCGGCCGCACCGTGCCGGTGCTGATGGAGACAGACGGGCTCGGCCGCACCGCGCAGTTCGCGCCGGTCGCCGTTGCCGATGCCGGGGCCGGGGCGCTGCTGCCGGTCCGCATCGTCGGGCTGGACGGCGGCCGGCTGGTCGGCCGGGCGCTGGCAGCCGCGGCATGAGCGAGAAGAAGGGATGGTTCGCCCGGCTCAAGGCCGGGCTCAGCCGCACGTCGTCGAAGATCAGCGAGGGCGTCGGCGCGATCTTCACCAAGCGCAAGCTCGACGACGACACGTTGCAGGAGCTGGAAGAGCTGCTGATCGGCGCCGACCTCGGCCCGGCCACCGCAGCGCGGCTGGCCGGCAACCTGGCCAAGACCCGGTTCGGCAAGGAGGTCTCGCCGGAGGAGGTGCGGACCGCGCTGGCCGAGGACGTCGCCGAGATCCTGGCGCCGGTGGCGCAGCCGCTGGACGTCGATCGCGGCCACAAGCCCCATGTGGTGCTGGTGGTCGGCGTCAACGGCAGCGGCAAGACCACCACCATCGGCAAGCTGGCCAAGCAGCTGCGCGAGGCCGGCAAGTCGGTGATGCTGGCCGCCGGCGATACCTTCCGCGCCGCCGCGATCGAGCAGCTGCAGATCTGGGGCCAGCGCACCGGCGCGCCGGTGATCGCCAAGGCCGCCGGCGCCGATGCCGCCAGCCTGGCCTACGACGCGCTGGCCGAGGCGCGGCGGTCGGGCGTCGACGTGCTGCTGATCGATACCGCCGGCCGGCTGCAGAACAAGCAGAACCTGATGGACGAGCTGGCCAAGGTGGTGCGCGTCATCGCCAAGCAGGACGCCACCGCGCCGCACGACACGCTGCTGGTGCTCGATGCCACCGTCGGCCAGAACGCGCACAGCCAGGTCGAGATCTTCAAGTCGATGGTCAACATCTCCGGCCTGGTGATGACCAAGCTCGACGGCACCGCCAAGGGCGGCGTGGTGGTCGGGCTGGCCGACCGGTTCGGCATCCCGGTGCATGCGGTCGGCGTCGGCGAGTCCGCCGACGACCTCAGGCCATTCGACCCCGCCGACTTCGCCCGCAGCCAGATGGGCCTCGACCAGGCCGGCTGAGCGCAGGGCCGCCGGGCGGCTCAGTCGGGCAGCAAGTGCGGAAGCAGATCCCGCATTCCATCCGGGTACAGTTCGATCGCGCCACGCACGAGCGCCTCGATCGGATACCACGCGCAGACCGGTCCGCTGTTGCCGCCCTCATCGACGCGGATCTCGTCCTGGTCCTGAAGCCACCCCGGATCGAGGCGGATCGGAAAGGCGAAAACGATCTCGTAGCCTGCCGCGCCTTCATGGGTGTAGAGGTTCTCGATGACGGCCGGCGCGCCGACGACGGTGATGCCGGTTCCGAACTCCTCGCGGAACTCGCGGCCCAGCGCCTCGACGGCTCGCTCGCCGAACTCCACGGCGCCGCCTGGCGGCCGGCAGCCCTTGACCCGGCCGGAGTCGTCCCGCACGCGCATGGCAAGTATCGAATCGCGATGCCTGGCGATACCGATCGCGATCACCCGCACCCTCTGCTGCGGCCGCCAGCGAACGGTTTCCCTGAACACCGGTTCGGCACTCCCGCCGCCTACTGCCGCTCGTAAGCGATCTCCATCACCTCGGCTTCGTCCATGCCCGGATACTGGAAGTAGAACACGCTGGTCTCGCGGTCCGGGCCGTCGATGACCCGCTCGATCCGGGTCGGGATGTCGCCCATCAGCGGGGCGACGGTGGTGCCCTCGAAGGTGTAGGTGGCGGTGGCCTCGTCGTAGCTGCCGTACAGCACGATCAGCGCCGTGCTCATCGTGTCGGTCCAGGTGGTCCAGTAGCGGCCGGTGACGTTGTCGTAGCCGGTGCGGCCCTCGCCGGTGAACGGCATGCCCATCATCGACCCGGCGAAGCGCTCCTCGACCACGCGCCCGTCCAGCGCCACCGTCCGCTCGGCGGTGCCATGCTCGGTGATCATCTGGTCGGAACCGGGCATCGCGGCATAGGTGGTGGTCACCGCCCAGGTCCCGACGCGCGCGGCCAGCGCCTCGTGCTGCGGGCCGACCGCCATGGCGGCCTGCCAGGCCGCCATCATCTCCTCCTCGGTCGGCTGCTGGGCCGCCGCCGGCACGACGGCAGACAACCCGGCGATCACCGCGGCCGCCGTCATCATCGCAACGCGCGCCATCTTTTCCTCCCTGCTGCTGCGTCCGGCCACCGGTGGCGGCGGGACGCCCGACTCTGGGTCCGGCCCGCGGTTGCGGTCAATCGCGGCGCGGTAGCAGTTTCGTGAGCGCCGCCGCCGCCGCGCCTAGCCGGGATTGGCCGTGGTGGTGAACAGGGCGGCGATCCGCCAGCCCGCATCGGTGTCGACCGCCAGCATGCTGACCAGGAAGCGCAGCCGGTCCGGCGCGGCGGCGCGCCCGATCACAAGCGTCAGCGGCAGGTGCAGATAGGCCGCGCTGGCGTTGACCGGCACGAACACGGCCTGGTCCAGCGCCGGCTCGACCTGCCAGACCTCGGCGCGCTGGAAGGTCGCCATCCGCTCGACCATGGTCTCGGGCCCCCAGTAGCTCATGCCGTTGCTGACCCACAGGAAGCGCGGCGAGTCCAGCAGCAGGTCCCGCACCGCCGGCACGTCGTGCGCGTTCTGCGCGGCGGCGAAGCGGTCGTAGAGGTCGCGCACCGCGCCCTCCTGGTCCGGCCCGGCCAGTGCGCCGGCCAGTGCGCCCCACAGCACCACGAACACAATCGCGATCCGCAGCATCGTTCCATCCTCCCTCCGGATTGCCGATGCCTGCGTTCTACGGGGCCGCCGCGCGACGGTGAAATGCCTGGCGGCTATCGACCGCAAAGCCCGGCGCTATGATGAGAATTTCCGCAGAAATACGCCAAAGACAACGTTGTCATTGACAACGTTGTCATCGCCGGTTTTGCTTTGCGGAAAGGAAGCGCCGATGCCGACCATCAAGGATGTCGCCACCCGTTCGGGCGTGTCGATCAAGACCGTCTCGCGGGTGATGAACGCGCCGGACACGGTGACGGCCCGCACCCGCGACCGGGTGATGCGCGCGGTGCGCGACCTCGACTTCGTGCCGGATCGGCGCGCCAGCGCCATGCGATCCGGCCGTTCGCGCGTGGTCGGCTTCCTCAGCGACATGGTCGCCACCACGCCCTACTCGGTCGACATCATCCGCGGCGCGCAGGAGGCGATGGCCGAGCGCGGCATGACCATGCTGCTGGCCAACGCCGACGGCGGCGGCTTCGGCGAGCATCTGCGCGACTTCCAGGGTTTCCGCGTCGACGGCGTGATCGTCGCCACCATGTACCACCGGCTGGTCGACGACCTGCCGCCGCTGGACGACGCCGTGCTGGTCAACGGCTTCGAGGCGGCGCTGCGCTATCCCACGGTGCTGCCCGACGACTGGACCGCCGGCTATCGCGCCGCCGGCCACCTGATCGCGCTGGGCCACCGCCGCATCGCCTTCGTCACCCTGCCGGCCGAGGTGGCGGCGACGCCGCTGCGGCTCGACGGCTTCCGCACCGCCCACGCCGAGGCGCGGCTGCCGGTCGATCCCGACCTGATCGTCGAGGGCGTGATGCGCACGCCGGGCCAGGGCCACGACGGCCAGACCTGGCGCGCGTTCGAGGTGGCCTGCGCCCTGCTGCAGCAGCCGGACCGGCCCGACGCGATCGTCTGCGGCAACGACATCGTCGCCATGCACGTCTACAACGCCGTCCACGCCTGCGGGCTTTCGATCCCGGCCGACGTCTCGCTGGTGGGCTTCGATGACAACGTTGTCATCGCGACCGGCCTGCGACCGGCGCTGACCAGCGTCGGCCTGCCCTATGCGGCGATGGGCCGGCGCGCGGTCGAGATCCTGCTGATGCCCGCGCCGGAGCGGCCGGTCGAGACCCTGTGGATCGACTGCCCGCTGGTCGAGCGCGCCTCGTGCCGAAGCCGGGCCGCACCGTGACCCGGTCCCGCAGACAACCGCGCGGCACAGCGCGGACCCACCGACCCAACCAACCGAAGGGAGGACTATCCATGCGCAGACTGCACGCAACCCTGGCCGGCGTCCTGCTGGCCGGCACCTGCATCGCCACCGCCGCCGCCCAGACCATCGAGGTCTGGCACCATGGCGGCCGCGGCGACGGCGAACGCGAGACCATCGAGGCGCTGATCGCCCAGTGGAACGCCGCCAATCCCGACGCCCAGGCCGAACTGGTGCTGCTGCCGGAGGGTTCGTACAACGAGCAGGTGCAGGCGGCGGCGCTGGCCGGCGACCTGCCCGACCTGCTGGATTTCGACGGGCCGAACTACGCCAACTACGTCTGGTCCGGCTATCTGCAGCCGATCGACGCGCTGGTCGACCCGGCGCTGCTGGCCAACGCGCTGCCGTCGATCATCGCCCAGGGCACCTATGCCCCCGACGGCAAGCTCTATTCGCTCGGCATGTTCGACAGCGGCCTCGCGGTCTGGGGCAACAGGGCCTATCTCGAGGCGGCCGGCGTGCGCATCCCCGACGCGGTCGACAACGCCTGGACCATGGACGAGTTCGAGGCCGCGCTGGCGGCCCTGCAGGCGCTGCCCGAGGTCGAATACGCCCTCGACCTGAAGCTGAACTACGGCCAGGGCGAGTGGTACACCTACGGCTTCGGCCCGATCGTGCAGTCGCTGGGCGGCGACCTGATCGACCGCACCGCCTGGCGGTCCGGCGGCGTGCTCGATTCCAGCGCCGCGGTCGAGGCGATGACCCACTTCAAGAGCTGGGTCGACAATGGCTGGGTGGTGCCGGCCTCGGTCGGCGACGACGCCTTCTACGGCACCAAGACGGCCGCGCTCGCCTTCGTCGGCCACTGGATGTGGACGCCGCATCGCGAGAACCTGGGCGACGACCTGGTGCTGATCCCGATGCCGAAGTTCGGCGCGGCCCACGCCACCGGCATGGGCTCGTGGTGCTGGGGCATCACCAGCGATGCCGATCCGAACACGGCGCGCCTGCTGGAATTCCTCATGACCGACGAGGCGATCCTGTCGGTCACCACCCGCAACGGCGCGGTGCCGGCCACCAAGACCGCGATCGAGGCCGCTCCGGAATTCGCCAAGGGCGGGCCGCTGTCGCTGTTCGTCGCCCAGCTCAACGCGATCGCCGTGCCGCGCCCCGCCCATCCGGCCTATCCGACCATCACCGCGGCGTTCGCCCAGGCGGTGGCGGACGTCATCGACGGCGCCGACCCGGCCGAGGCGCTCACGGATGCGGCGGCGCGCATCGACGAGGACATCGACGACAACGGCGGCTATCCGCCGTTCGGCGGCTGACCGGCCGGCCGGTGCAAGCCGGTGCCTGAGCGGGTCGGGCCCGTGCCCCGCCGTGCCGCCCCCCCCACTTCGGCGGAACAACGCGGCGGGGCCGGCGCCGGCCCGATACGGTCGTGCGGGCGATGAGCGGCGCACAGGCAGTCCGGCACGGCCCCGGCGCCGCCGCCGGGTTGACCCTGTCCCAGCGCGAGACGAGGGCCGCCTGGACGATGATGTCGCCGGCGATCCTGCTGGCGGTCACCTTCCTGGTGGTCCCGTTCGCGCTGGCGATCGGTCTGTCGTTCACCAACCAGCGGCTGGTGCCCAACCCGAACGCGCCGACCGACATCGTGTGGTTCACCAACTACCTGCGCATCCTGGGCGACGGCGACTTCCTGCAGTCGTTCTGGAACACGCTGGTGTTCGCGGCAGTGATCGTGCCGCTGCAATCCGCCTTCGCGCTGGCGGTCGCGCTGTTGCTGAACAGCGCGCTGCCGCTGCGCAACCTGTTCCGCGGCATCTATTTCCTGCCGACCGTGCTGAGCATGGTCGTGGTCTCGGTGGTCTGGTTCAGCCTGTACCAGCACGACGGCTTCTTCAACACGGCGCTGGGTGCGGTCACCTTCGGCGCGGTCGAGCCGGTCGACTGGCTGCGCGACCCCGACCTGGCGCTGCCGGCGATCATCCTGCTGTCGATGTGGCAGGGCTTCGGCTTCCAGATGGTGATCTATCTGGCCGGCCTGCAGCAGATCAACGCCGCCCTCTACGAGGCCGCCCGCGTCGACGGCGCCACGCGCTGGCAGGAGTTCCGCCACATCACCCTGCCCTGCCTGCGCAACACCCACATCGTGGTGATGGTCACCACCACGATCCTGGCATTCAAGCTGTTCTCGCAGGTCGAGCTGCTGACCCAGGGCGGCCCGCGCGGGGCGACCAACACCGTCGTGCGCTACATCTACCAGTCGGGCTTCAGTGAGGGCCGGGTCGGCCGCGCCGCGGCCGCGTCGGTGGTTTTCTTCGTCGCCGTGCTGCTGATCGCGCTGGTCCAGCGCTGGCTGGTCCGCGAGGAGCGCGAGATCCGATGAGCCTCGCGCGCCCCGCCGATCTCGTCCGCCTGGTGCTGGCGCTGGTGCTGGTCGCCGTCGTGCTCGGTCCGATGCTGCTGATGTTCGCCACGTCGTTCAAGGCCGACGAATCGCAGATCCTGCGCGACCTGGGCGGCTTCGCCGCCTTCTGGGTCGACCCCGGCGAGATCGCGCTGACCAACTACGATCAGGTGCTCGCCGACCGACAGTCGCCGTTCCTGCGCTACATGATGAACTCGGGCATCATCGTGTTCGCCGTCGTGGTCGCCGGCGTGTTCGTCAACTCGCTGGCCGCCTTCGCACTGGCCCGGCTGCGCTTCCGCTTCCGCGCCGCAATCCTGGCCGTGGTGGTGTCGCTGATCATCATCCCGATCGAGGCGGTGGCGGTGCCGCTGCTGCTGATGGTCAACGAGGTCGGCTGGCTCGACACCTACCAGGCGCAGATCGTGCCGTTCATCGCCCATCCGTTCTCGATCTTCCTGTTCTACCAGTTCTTCACCAAGCTGCCGAAGGACCTGGACGAGGCCGCCTATGTCGACGGCGCCTCGCCGCTGAAGATCTACTGGTCGGTGGTGCTGCCGCTGTCGCTGCCGGCGGTCGCCACCGTCGCGATCCTGCAGAGCCTGGAATACTGGAACGCGTTCCTGTGGCCGCTGATGGTGACGCGCGGGCCTGAAGTGCGGCCGGTGTCGCTGGCGCTGGCACAGTATTTCGGTACGCCGCCGCCGCTGTGGGGCGACATGATGTCCTTCTCGGTGATGATGTCGCTGCCGATTCTCGTCATATATTTCGCTTTCCAGCGCTGGTTCATCCAGTCGATCGTCAACAGCGCGGTGAAGGGGTAGCGTGCGCCCTTCGCCGTCCCACCCGGCGGCGCTTCCGCCATTCCCGGTCAAGTCCCTCGCGGCCGCCGCGCGACGCGGCCGGACCGGCAATCCCGTCTTCTGAGGACCCCTCCGCATGAGCTTTCGCCTGCCCGATGCCTGGATCTGGGATTTCTGGTTCGCCAAGGACGGCGCGACCTATCACATGTTCTACCTGCGCGCGCCGCGGTCGCTGGGCGATCCCGAGCTGCGCCACCACAACGCGGTGATCGGCCACGCCGCCTCGCGGAACCTGGTCGACTGGCAGGATGTCGGGCCCTGCTTCGGGCCGGCGCGCGACGCGGGGTGGGACGACGGCCCGAGCTGGACCGGCAGCATCATCCGCCGCGACGGCCTGTGGCACATGTTCTACACCAGCACCGCGCAGGCCGAGGAGCTGAAGAAGCAGCGCATCGGGCTCGCCACCTCGCGCGACCTGCACCACTGGGACCGCCACCCCGCCAACCCGGTCCTCGACCTGGAGCCGGTGGTCTACGAGGAGTACGACCCCGCGCTGTGGCACGACCGCGCCTGGCGCGACCCCTATGTCATCCCCGACCCGGTCGGCGACGGCTATCGCATGTTCCTGACCGCCCGGGTGAACAGCGGCCCGGCGGCGGCGCGCGGCGTCATCGCCCAGGCCAGGTCGCGCGACCTGGTGGAGTGGCACATGATCCTGCCGGCGACGACGCCGGGCAGTTTCGGGCAGCTGGAGGTGCCGCAGTTCCTGCGCCTGGGCCGGCGCTGCTATCTGCTGTTCTCGACCGCGGTGGAGCATGTGGGCCCGACGCTGCGCGCCGGCATGAAGCCGGGGGCGGTGCATTTCGGCGGCACCCACTACTACATGGCCGACCACCCGAACGGGCCGTGGCACCTGGGCGGCGCGCCATTCCTCAGCGCCGGCACCGAAACCGACCTCTATTCCGGCAAGATCGTGATCGACCCGCAGGGCGCGCCGGTGTTCCTCGCCTTCCGCGACCGCGACGCCGGCGGTCGCTTCTACGGCGAGGTCAGCGACCCGATCCCGGTGCGGGTGCATGGCGACGGCCGGCTTTGGCTCGACCACACCCGCGCCGAGGCCGCGCCGCGCCGGTTCGCCTGAACCGCTTCGCCCCAGGCGGCGCGGCAGCCGGCGCCGCGTTCAGGGCAGCGGCGCGCCGGTGCCGAGCCCCGTGACCGCCCTGCGCAACCGTAGCGGCCCGGAAACGCGGACGGCGGCCCGAAGGCCGCCGCCGTCTCGGCCCTGCCGGCCGGGTCAGTTGGACAGGTTCTGCGCGTCGCGGACCAGCTCGAGGAAGGCGCGGCGTGTGCCGAGCGGGTCGTCGCCCAGCGCGCCGGCGGCGAGGTCGTAGACGGCCTGGTAGTCGAAGCCGCGCAGCATCCGCGGGTCGTCGCGCAGCAGCAGGCCGAGGCCGGCGACGGCGACGGCGAAGCGCGTGTCGGCGTCGGTCGCTGCGATCGACGACCGCGCGTCGGCGGCGGCCACCCGGGCCGTCACCTCGTCCGCCCGGCTGGCATTCGGCAGGCGGTAGCGTACGTCGACCTGGGCCAGGGTGCGCGGGTCCCACGGCTCGCCGTCGCTGCCGAAGCTGGCCGGCACAACCCGCGGCTCGCCGCGCGCCACGTTCAGCATCGGCACGATCTCGTAGATCGCGGTGACGCTGTGGCCGGCGGAGATGTCGCCGCCGTCGGCGGTGTCGTCGTAGAACTGCTCGCGGGTGATCGCCCGGGTCTCGTAGCCGAGCAGGCGGTATTCCGCCACCAGCGACGGGTTGAAGCTGACCTGGATCTTCACGTCGTCCGCGATCGGGAACAACGTGTGCGCCGTGGAGTCCGACAGCGCCCGGCGCAGCTCGGCCGCGCTGTCGACATAGGCGGCGATGCCGTCGCCGCGCTGGGCGATCGCCTGCATCAGCGCGTCGTTCAGGTTGTCGGTGCCGAAGCCGAGCACGGTGATGTAGACGCCCAGGTCGCGGCGCGCCGCCACCATGTCGCCCATCGCATCCGGGCTGCTGGCGCCGACGTTGAAATCGCCGTCGGTGGCCAGGATCACCCGGTTGACCGCCTTCGGATCGTAGTTGGCGGCGGCGAGATCGTAGGCCGCCTCCAGGCCGCCGGCGCCGTTGGTCGAACCGCCGGCCCTGAGCGATTCGATCGCCTGGGCGATGCGGGCCTGATGGTCGCCGGGCGTCGGCTGCAGCACCACGTCGACGCCGCCGGCATAGGCGACCAGCGAGACCCGGTCGACCGGCCGCAGCACCTCCAGCAGGTCGAGCAGCCCGCGCTTCAGCAGCGGCAGCCGGTCCGACGGCTCCATCGAGCCGGACACGTCGACCAGGAACACCAGGTTCAGCGGCGGGCGCAGCACCGTGTCCTCGTGGAAGCCCTGGATGCCGACCCGCAGCACCTGCGAGCGGTCGTTCCACGGCGACGGCGCCAGCGCCGTCGACACCGCGAACGGATGCAACCGGTCCGCCGGCACCGGGTAGTCGTAGGCGAAGTAGTTGACCATCTCCTCGATGCGGATCAGGTCGGCCGGCGGCAGCATGCCGTCGGCGAGGAAGCGCCGCACCCGGGCGTAGGACACCGTGTCGACGTCGGCGGCGAAGGTGGAATGCGGCTGGTCGCCGGCGACCACGAAGCCGGCCGCCTCGAACGGCGCATAGCGTTCCGACGGCTGCGGCACCGCCAGCGGCGGCGGAGCCTGCGGCGCCATCTCCATCGCCACGGTCGCCGGCTGCGCCGTCGTGCCGGCCGTCTGCAACGCGGCGATCCCGCCCTGGCCTTCGCAGCCGGCCAGGCCCGCAAGCGCCATCACGCCCAACGCGGCCCATGCCGCGCGCCGTGCCCTCTCCATCGCAACCCCCTGCCTCTGGAAGTTCTGCATCGGACAGGTCACCGCCGCGATGTGGCGAGATGTGGGCGCCAATGGGCCGTTTTCGCGGCGGCGCACGTCACCCATGACCCTGATCAAGACACCCCGGCGCGCTATCTGATAAGCGGTGTGCATCGGTGCCGTGCCGCCGAGGGAGGTGACCATGCCGAAGCCGTTCGCCATCCTGCTCGCCGTCCTGCTGGCGCTGCCGGCAGCGGGGGCGGGCGCACAGCCGCTGCAGCTGGCCGATACCAGCGAGGACGCGCGCACCGACGCCGCGCGGCCGACGGCGGTCGACGCCATCACCTATCGCGCCGCCATCGGGCTGACCGGCACGCTGACGCGGCTCTATCTCGTCACCGGCGACGCGGTCTACGGCGCCGATCTCGCCGGCCGGCTGACCCGGGTCGGCGAGGACCGCATTTCGCTGCAGGCGATCCCGCTGCTCGGCGACGTGCAGGGGCGGACCTATTCGCGCGTCGACTTCGGCCCGGCCAACAGCGTCGGCTCGGTCGGGATCGCGGGATCGGCCCTGGTGGTCAACATCGGCGCCACCGCCGGCCAGCAGCCGTGGCTGTCGCCGGCAGCGCTGGCGACGATCGCCGGTTCGCTGCACGCGCCCGGCCTGCCGCCGGTCGATGCCGCCGGGCAGCTGGACGTGACGAGCATCGTGATCTTCCACGGCGACTACAGCTATCGCCTGGCCGCCGCCCTGGTGCGGCCGGTGGCGGCAGGCGCCGCGGCGGCCGCACCGGCGGTGGTGCCGCTGGGCGAAACCGGCGGCGCCTACCGCAGCGGCGACGAGCTGCTGGTCGAGATCAAGCCGGCGATCATCACCGGCTATTGAGCCGGCGCGGACTCAGCCCGAATAGGGCACGCAGCGCTGCTCCTGCTCGCCCAGGCCGGCGATGCCGAGCCGGACGACGTCGCCCGCCTTCAGATATTGCGGCGTCGGCTTCTGGCCCATGCCGACCCCGGGCGGCGTGCCGGTGGAGATCACGTCGCCGGCGCGCAGGGTGATGAACCTGGACAGGTGCGCGACCAGCGCCGCGACGCCGAAGATCATGGTCTTGGTGCTGCCGTTCTGCTTGCGCTCGCCGTTGACCTCCAGCCACATCGCCAGGTTCTGCGGGTCCGGCACCTCGTCGCGGGTCACCAGCCACGGGCCGATCGGGGCGAAGCTGTCGCAGCTCTTGCCCTTCACCCACTGGCCGCCTTCTTCCAGCTGGAACTGGCGCTCGGACACGTCGTTGCTGATGCAGTAGCCGGCGACGTAATTCAGCGCGTCGGCCTCCGCGACATGGGCGGCGGTATCGCCGATCACCACGCCCAGCTCGACCTCCCAGTCGGTCTTGACGCTGTTCTTCGGAATCACGATGGGGTCGTTCGGCCCGGTGGCGGCACACAGCTTGCCGAAGATGATCGGCTTCTCCGGCACCGGCAGCCCGCTCTCGGCCGCATGGTCGGCGTAGTTGAGGCCGATGCAGATGAAGCGCCCGATCCGGCCGACGCAGGGCCCCAGCCGGGTGTGGCTGGCTGCCGCCGGCAGGCTGGCCGGGTCGATCGCCCGCAGCCGCGCCATGCCTTCGTTGGTCAGCACCTGGCCGGCGATGTCGTCGACGACCCCGGACAGGTCGCGGATGGTTCCGCCCGCATCGATCAGGCCGGGCTTTTCGGCACCTGCCTCGCCATACCGCAACAGCTTCATCGGTCGCTTCCTTCCCCTTGTTCTCGTGCCACGCCGCGCGCGGCGCTGCGCCTTTATAGCCGAGCGGGCCGGGCCGACAATCGGCAATCGGGCAGGGGAACGGCGGGCCGGGGGGCGGTGCGCGCGGCGGCGCTCAGACGATCTCCTCGCGCTCGTCGTCCCATTCGGTCAGCACGCCGCCGCCGAGCGGATAGTCGGCCTCGGCGACATATTGCGCGCCGTGCTTGCCGAGATGGCTGGAGAACAGCGTGAAACGGTCGACGAGAAAGGAATCCGAGCGGAAGTCGGCGCGGTCGCGCAGGAACGAGCGTACCCGGTCCAGCGGCGCCGCCTTCAGCCGGGCCAGGGTGACATGGGCGCGGAAGTTGCGCGTGTCGTAGCGCAGGCCGGTGCGGCGCAGCGCCGAATCGACCTTCTCCTGCAGGCGCGCCAGGGCCGGGCACGGCGCGATGTCCGCCCACAGCGCCGACGGCTCGCCGCCGGTCTCGAAATGGCCGACGCCGCGCAGCGCCAGGTCGAAGGCCGGCGAATCGATCCGGCCCAGCGCCAGGTCGATCTCCTCGGCGTCGTGCACCGCCACCTCGCCGATGAAGCGCAGGGTCAGATGCAGGTTCTCCTGGTCGATCCAGCGCGCACCGGGGATCGCCGAGCGCAGGCGGCGCAGCCGATCCTGTATCTGCAGCGGCATCCCGATACCGACGAACAGTCGCATGATCGGCGCCCTCCCCTGCTGGTCTCGCCCCGCCGGCGCTGCGGCGCGGCCCGCTACCTGACCGCCCCCGGACGGCGCCGCGGGCCGGGCCCGCGACTCACCCCGTCAGGGACAAGGATTGCTGATTTCGCGGTGAATCGCATCGATCCCGTCGAGCACAGCCTGCGGCAGCGTCACGCCGACGCTGGCCACCATCGTCTCGATATGGGCGGGCCGGGTCGCGCCGGGAATGTTGGCGGTCACAAAAGGTCGTGAATTGACATAGGCCAGCGCCATGATCGCCGGGTCCAGCCCGTGCTCGCGCGCCAGCGCGACATAGCGCTCGGTCGCCTTCACCCCGGTCGGGTGGGCGTAGCGCAGGAAGCGGTCGCCGAACAGCGTCAGCCGCGCCCCTTCCGGCCGGGCGCCGTTCAGGTACTTGCCGGTCAGCACGCCCATGCCGAGCGGCGAGTAGGCCAGCAGGCCGACATCCTCGCGCACCGCCATCTCGGCCAGCCCGATCTCGAACGACCGGTTGAGGAAGCTGTAAGGGTTCTGGATGCTGACCACGCGCGGCAGCCCGGTGCGGTCCGACACGCGCAGGAATTCCATCACGCCCCAGGCGGTCTCGTTCGACAGCCCGACCATGCGGATCTTGCCGGCACGGACCAGGTCGCCGAGCACGCTCAGCGTCTCCTCGATCGGCACGGTCACGGCGTCCGGCTTGTGGACATAGCCGAGCTGGCCGAAGTTGTTCACCGGCCGGTCCGGCCAGTGCAGCTGGTAGAGGTCGATGTAGTCGGTCCGCAGCCGCCTGAGGCTGGCGTCCACCGCCGCCGCGATGTTGGCGCGGTCGAGCCCGCCCTTGCCGCCGCGCAGGAAGCCGAAGCGGCCGTCGTTGCGGCCGATGACCTTGGTGGCCAGGATCACCCGGTCGCGCGGCGCGCCGCCGGCGAACCAGTTGCCGATGATCTCCTCGGTGCGGCCGTAGGTCTCCTCCATCGGCGGCACCGGATACATCTCGGCCGCATCGACGAAATTGATGCCGGCGTCGATCGCCATGTCGAGCTGCTGGTGCGCCTCCGCCTGGGTGTTCTGCTGGCCCCAGGTCATGGTGCCGAGGCAGATGACGGACACGTCGATTTCGGTTCGGCCCAGACGCCGGTACTGCATGCCTGCCCCCCTGGCTGATTTGCGTGGAACGCCGCCGGAGCGGCGGCGAAGGCCGGGGCGCCGGCGCGGCCGGCACCCTAGCAGAAGACGGTCAGGACCCCGGTATAGCCGTGCAGGCGGCCGTTGAAAATCTCCCCGTTGGCGAACAGGCCGATCACGGGAACCGGGCCGAGGCCGTCGCAGATGCGGCGGATCTCCTCCGACTTCTCGCCGAACAGGTTCGGGCCGCGGGCGACGCAGGTGATGTAGACCGCGGCGCGCGGCCGGCCGGGCAGCCTGCCCTGCAGATCCGCCAGCATGGCGTCGAGGTCGGCCAGCGCCGCGTCGCGGTCGCGCCGGCAGAACTGCAGCGGCGCGCCGGGCGACAGCACATCGCCGATCACCACCAGCCCGCACTTGGGATCGACGGCCAGCACGTTGCGGACCAGATATTCGGCGCGGTCGCTGTTCTCCACCGGCAGCGCGGCGTTGAGCACGTCGGCATAGGCGCGCAAGCCCTCGACGTCGCTGACGCCGAGATCGGCGTAGAGCACCTTCAGCGCCGGCTCGCCGTCGAGCTCGAACACCAGGTTGCGGTCGGCGGCGGTGACCCGGTGCACCTTGCCGACCGGGGCGCAGCCCTGCGCGATCGCGGTGGCCAGCGGCACGGTGTCGGCGAACAGCACGCCCGACAGCGAGTCCGCCCGCACCCGATCGGCGACCGTCAGCGCGCCGTTGCGCGAGGCGGTCAGCCCGCCGACGACGAAACAGCCGGCGGTCTCGCCGAGCTCGATCAGATCCTGCAGCAGGTGCGGCGCCGATGCGGCGGCGTGGACCAGTCCCAGGCCGGGGCTGTGCCGGGCGATCCAGGCGCCATGGCCCTCCAGCGGGTCGCAGCCGTCGGCGGCCGGCTCGAGGATGCGGAACTCCTCCGCGGCGATGGGCAGGGCCAGCGCGGCCAGCGCCGGGCAGTCGTAGAACTCGCGCCCGGCCACCGACACGCCGTAGCCCAGCGTCCCGACCCAGTGGCGCAGGCCGGTGCGATCGCCGAGCAGGCCGACCACCGCCTCGAAATCGTCCGCCAGCCGGTCGGAGGCGTAGACGATGCCCAGCGTGTTGTCCGGGTCGAGCGTCCCCAACTCCTGCGCAACGCTCTCGGCGAGGGCGCGCCAGTCGTCGTCGGCCGCGTGGGCGCAGTGCGCCGGCTTGTTCATCGGATGCATCCCTCAGGTGTCGGCGTGGCCCTCCAGCCACGGCACCAGCACCGGCACCATGCGGGCGACGATGGCGGCCACCCCGGCGCTGTTGGGGTGGATGCGATCGCCCTGGTTGAGTTCCGGCACCGTCGCAACGCCGTCCAGGAAGAAGGGATAGAGCGGGATGCCATGCGCCTCCGCCAGCTCGGGGTAGATCGCGTTGAACTCGGCGGCATAGTCGCTGCCGAAATTGGGTGGCGCAAGCATCCCGGCGAGGAAGGCGGGATGCCCCTGTCCGCCAGCGCGGCCAGGATCGCATCGAGATTGGCCCGCGCCGCCGCCGGTTCGATGCCGCGCAGCCCGTCGTTCGAGCCGAGCTCGACCAGCACGTGGGTCGGGTTGTCGCCCAGTGCCCAGTCCAGCCTTGCCAGCCCGCCAGCAGTGGTGTCGCCAGACACGCCGGCATTGAGCACCACCACGTCCAGGCCCTCGGCCCGCAGCGCGGCCTCGAGCTGGGCGGTGAATCCCTCTTCCGGCTGCAGGCCGTAGCCGCTGGCCAGGCTGTCGCCCAGCACCATCAGGCGGACCGCCTCGGCGGCCGCCGCCGATGCGGACACCGATGCCAGCACGGCGGCGGCGACACAGAGGCCGAGGCTACGGAGGCGCGCGATCATTCGCCTAAGATGGGCGTCAAAACCTCCGCGCCAAGAGTGTCGCCGCCATTGACCGCCCAGGCGCCGTAGAGCGTGCCGTCGGTGTCGCGCTGGTAGACCGCGGTGCCGCCGTCATAGCCGACCGCGAGCACGTCGCCGTAGCCGATGCCGGTGCCGACGAAGGTCTGGTCGCCGACATACCACTCGACCCGCCAGGTCTCGCCGGTGCGGATGATGTTGGCCTGGCCGTCGTAGCCGCTGGTGCCGTCCGGGTTCTGGCCCTGCACGGCGTAGACACCGGCGAAGTCGATGGCGTCGTCCTTGGCCAGGGCCTGCGGAATGGCGAGGGCGCAGACCGCCAGCGCGGCGGGTGCCAGGCGGCTGAAAACGGGAAGATGCATCGCGGGACTCCTGGTTGTGCGCCGCACGGGCTCACGAAATGTTGGCCGGGTCGAACGGAAACTATCGATCCAAGCAGACAAAGGAACGGTAAAACCCCAGCAGGCGGTTCCGGCGACGCGCGCTTGAACCTGCGCCCCGGCGCCCCACATCCTGACCGGGCCGGTCGCCCGATTTCCGCCCGAATCGGGCGGTTGGGTCGGCGCCGACGCTTCTGCACCAAGGGAGACGCCATGCCACCCTCCAGCCCAAGCCGCGCCAACGGTCGGGTCGTCGACCTCGACGACGTCCGCCTGACGCTGCGCAGCGAGGCGGGCGAGGTCGAGATCCTGCGCGGCCTGACCCTGCGCATCGATCGTGGCGAAACCGTGGGCGTGGTCGGACCGTCCGGCAGCGGCAAGTCGACCATGATGATGATCGTCGGCGGGCTGGAGCGCGCGACCGGCGGGTCGGTGCGCGTCGCCGGCCGCGACCTCGGCACGATGAGCGAGGATGCGCTGGCCCTGTTCCGCCGCGACCATGTCGGCATCGTGTTCCAGGCGTTCCACCTGATCCCGACGATGTCCGCGCTGGAGAACGTGGCCGTGCCGATGGAACTGGCCGGCGTCGCCGACGCCTTCGACCGCGCCCGTGCCAGCCTCGACGCGGTCGGCCTCGGCCACCGGCTGACCCACTACCCCGGCCAGCTGTCCGGCGGCGAGCAGCAGCGGGTGGCGATCGCCCGCGCCTTCGCCGGCGAGCCGGTGCTGCTGCTGGCCGACGAGCCGACCGGCAACCTGGACGGCGGCACCGGCGAGAAGGTGATCGAGCTGCTGTTCGGCATGACCGAGCGCACCAATGCCACGCTGATGCTGATCACCCACGACGCGCGGCTGGCCGGCCATTGCAGCCGCACCGTGCGGCTGGTCGACGGCCGCATCGCGGCGGACAGCGCCCTGGCGGCAGAGGCGGCGCAGTGAGCGCCGGCAGCGAGACCGCGGTCGGCGTCGCGGCGGCAGGACGCGGCGCGGCACGAGGCGGCGTCGGGCTGGCCATGGCGGTGAAGATCGCGCGGCGCGAGATGCGCGGCGGCATCCGCGGCTTCCGCGTGTTCCTGGGCTGCCTGGCGCTCGGCGTCGCCGCGATCGCGGCGGTCGGCTCGCTGTCGGCCGGCATCGAGGACGGGCTGCGGGCGGACGCACGCGCGCTGCTGGGCGGCGACGTCGAGGTCCGCCAGCTGTACACGCCGATCGAGCCGGAGCAGCGTGCCTTCCTCGACGCGGCCGGCGCGACCGCGGCGAGCCGGCAGATGCGCGCGATGGCGCGCACCGACGACGGTGCCGCGCGGGCGCTGATCGAGCTGAAGGCGGTCGACGGGCGCTATCCGCTGTTCGGCGCCGTCGAGACCGCGCCCGCCGCGCCGCTGGACGACCTGTTCGCCGCGGATGGCGAGGGCCGGCCCGGCGCGGTGGTGGACGGAGCGATCCTCCGGCGGCTGGGCCTGGCCGTCGGCGACCCGCTGCGCATCGGCGACGGCAGCTTCCACGTGGCGGCCGAGCTGACGGCGGAGCCCGACCGGCTGTCGTCGACCGGTTTCTTCAGCCTCGGCCCGAAGGTGATCATCGCCGACGCCGCGCTGGCCGCGACCGGACTGGTCCAGGAAGGCAGCCTGATCTACCACTTCTATCGCGTCGCCCTGCCCGAGGGCGCCGACGCCGCCGCCTTCAAGCAGGCGGTGACCGACGCCTTCCCCGACGCGCCGATCCGGGTGCGCGATTTCAGCGACGGCGCCGAGGGCCTGCGCCAGTTCGTCGACCGGCTGTCGGCCTTCCTGACCCTGGTCGGCCTGACCGCGCTGCTGGTCGGCGGGGTCGGCGTGGCCAATGCGGTGCGGGCCTATCTCGACGCCAAGGTCGCGACCATCGCCACGCTGAAGTGCCTGGGCGCCAGCAACCGGCTGGTGTTCGGCGCCTATCTGATCCAGGTGATGGCGCTGGCCGGCCTGGGCACCGTTGCCGGGCTGGTCGTCGGCGCGCTGGCGCCGGCGCTGGCCACCGGCTTCCTGAACGAGCAGTTCGGCCTGACCGGCGGCTTCGCCATCCACCCGCTGCCGCTGGTGATGGCCGCCGCATTCGGCCTGCTGACCGCCCTGGCCTTCTCGATCTGGCCGCTGGCCCGCGCCCGCGAGGTGCCGCCGGCCCAGCTGTTCCGCGCCATCGTCGCACCGGCGCGGCGCTGGCCCGGCCGCGCCTATATGGCGATGACCTTCGCGGCCGGCGGCGCGCTGGCGGTGCTGGCGGTGCTGACCGCGGCCGACAAGCTGCTGGCGGCGCTGTTCGTCGGCGGCGCGCTGGGCACCATGCTGGCGTTTCGCGGCGCCGCCGCGCTGGTCGCCTGGACCGCACGGCGCGCGGGCCGGCCGCACGGCGCCGCGCTGCGCCTGGGCCTGGCCAACATCCACCGGCCCGGCTCGGCGACCGCCTCGGTGGTGCTGTCGCTCGGCCTCGGCCTGACCGTGCTGGTGGCGATCGCGCTGATCGAAGGCAACCTGCGCGGCGCGATCCAGGACCGGATTCCGGAACAGGCGCCGGCCTACTTCTTCCTCGACATCCAGCCGGACCAGGTTGCGACCTTCGAGGCGACCGCCGCCGCGGTGCCCGGCGTCGGCACCATCCAGGGCACGCCGATGCTGCGCGGGCGCATCGTCGCGATCAACGGCGTGCCGGCCGAGCAGGTGCAGGTGGCGCCGGAGGCGCAATGGGGCCTGCGCAGCGAGCGCGGCCTGACCTACGCGGCCGAGCCGCCGGAGAACAACGAGATCGTCGCCGGCGAATGGTGGCCGGCCGACTATGCCGGCCCGCCGCTGATCTCGTTCAGCGCCGATCTGGCCAACGGCTTCGGCATCGGCGTCGGCGACTCGCTGACCTACAATGTGCTGGGCCGCGAGATGACCGCCACCGTCGCCAACCTGCGCGAGATCGAGTGGGGCACGCTGCAGCTCAACTTCACCACCATCTTCTCGCCGGGGGTGCTCGACGCCGCGCCGCACACGCTGCTGGCCACGGTGCAGGCGACGCCCGACGCCGAGCTGCCGCTGGAGCGCGCGGTCACCGACGCGCTGCCCAACGTCTCGGCGATCCGGGTGCGCGATGCGCTCGACACCGCCAACCAGGTGCTGACCAACATCGCGCTGGCGGTCACCGCCACCGCGGCGATCACGCTGGTCGCCGGCGCGCTGGTGCTGGCCGGGGCGGTGGCGGCGGGCCATCGCCGCCGGGTCTACGACGCCGTGGTGCTGAAGGTGCTGGGCGCGACCCGCGGCCAGGTCAGCCGCGCCTTCCTGGTCGAATACGGGCTGCTGGGCATCGCCACCGCGGTCGTCGCCGCAGCGCTGGGCGCGGCCGCTTCCTTCGTCGTGGTCACCCAGATCATGAACCTGGACTGGGCGTTCCTGCCTTCGGCCGTGCTGCTGGTGCTGGCGGTCAGCCTAGCGGTGACGCTGGCCTTCGGCTTCCTCGGCGCCTGGCGCGCGCTCGGCCAGAAGGCGGCGCCGCTGCTGCGCAATGCCTGAATCGCTGCCGATTGCGGGCGATGCGCCGAATCCGGACAATCGTTGCTTGATCGCAAGGTCCGAAGTTCCAATATTAGCGGCAAGTGGCCGCGGCCGATCGTGGCCCCGTCGCTATGCGTAACGAGAGGGATTGTGCAATGGCGCCTCGGCTCGACAACCAGTTCATGACGCGCGTACAGGGCATTGCCACGTCGGCCGACGTCGATGCCGGCCTGCGGTCGTACATGCTGCGCGTCTACAACTACATGGTGCTCGGTCTCGCCCTGACCGGCGCCATCGCGTTCTTCATCTCGACCTCGCCGTCGATCTGGCAGCTGTTCTTCACGCCGACCGGCCTCAGCGGGCTCGGCTGGATCGCGATGCTGTCGCCGCTGGCGCCGGTGCTGTTCTTCATGTTCGGCTACGAGCGGATGTCGCCGGGGATGGCCCAGGCGATGTTCTGGCTCTATGCGGGCCTCAACGGCATCGGCTTCGCGCTGATCTTCATGGTGTTCCTGCCGGCCGACATCTTCCGCGCCTTCTTCATCACCGCGGGCATGTTCGCGGGCATGAGCCTGATCGGCTACACCACCAAGCGCGACCTGACCGGCCTCGGCGGCTTCCTGATGATGGGCGTGATCGGCCTGATCATCGCCTCGGTGGTCAACATCTTCCTCGGCTCCACCGGGCTGATGTTCATCATCTCGATCGCCTCGGTGCTGATCTTCGCGGGCCTGACCGCCTATGACACCCAGAAGATCAAGGAGAACTACTACCAGGTCGGCCACGACGGCACGCTGGCGCAGAAGTCGGCGATCTTCGGCGCGCTGATGCTGTACATCGACTTCATCGTGATGTTCCGCAACATCCTGTACCTGATGTCGATCGCCCGCGAATAGGGCGGCGCCAGCCCGTACGAGACACCGACGCCCGGGCCCTGGCCCGGGCGTTTGGTTTTCGGGCCGGATCAACGCCGCTCAATCCGCCGTGACGGCCCCTGGCGAAGGCGCCCGCCGCAGGCTATCTCAGCCGCCATGCGCCGCCTGCTCGCGATCCTGATCCTGCTCGTGCCCGCCGCCGCGGCTGCCGCGCCGGACGCGGAACTGTGGACGCGCTGGACCGGCCACGACCCCGCCTCGCAGGCGACCGTCGACCACGGCGCCTGGTCCGCCTTCCTCGCCCGCTACCGGGTCGATGGGCCCGACGGCATCGCCCGGGTGCGCTACGGCGCCGTCACCCCGGCCGACCGCGCCGCTCTCGACGCCTATCTCGACCGGATGGCGGCGACCCGGGTCACCGCGCTGGCCCGCGCCGAGCAGCGGGCGTTCTGGATCAACCTCTACAACGCGCTGACCGTGCGCACCGTGCTCGACCACTTTCCGGTCGACAGCATCCGCGACATCGACATTTCGCCCGGCGTGTTCGCCGACGGTCCCTGGGGCGCCGAGCTGGTCGCGGTCGAGGGCGTGCCGCTGACGCTGGACGATATCGAGCATCGCATCCTGCGTCCGCTGTGGGCCGACCCGCGCACCCACTATGTGGTCAACTGCGCCGCGCTGGGCTGCCCAGACCTGCCCGCCGCGGCACTGACCGCCGCCACCATGGAGGCGGCGCTGGACGCCGCCGCCCGCGCCTATGTCAACCATCCGCGCGGCGCCGCGGTGACCGCGGACGGCGAGCTGGTGGTGTCGTCGATCTTCGACTGGTACGCGGCGGATTTCGGCGGCAGCGACGCCGCGGTGATTGCCCACCTCGCCCGCTATGCCGCGCCGGCGCTGGCGTCGCGGCTGGCCGGCATCGACGCGATCGCCGACGACGCCTACGACTGGTGGCTGAACCGCGCCGAATAGCGCCCCTCGCCCCGCTTTCGCCTTGTCAGCGGCCCGCCGCCGCGGGCAGGCTGAGGCCGAACGACAACAATGGGGGAGGAAGGCGTTCATGCGCCTGCAGGACAAGGTGGCGCTGGTCAGCGGCGCCGGCAACGGCATCGGCCGGGCGATCGCCGAGCTGTTCGCCGCCGAAGGCGCGGCGGTCGCCGTCGCCGAGATCGAACCCGACAGCGGCAAGGCCGTCGCCGACGGCATCGTCGCACGCGGCGGCCGGGCGCTGGCCCAGGTCACCGATATCGCCGACATGGCCGCGGTGCAGGCCGCCGCCGACGCGACGGTGGCCGCTTTCGGCCGCATCGACGTGCTGGTCAACAACGCCGCCGCCTTCGTCTTCGGCGGCATCGACGAGATCACCCAGGCCGATTGGGACCAGGTGCTGGGGGTCAACGTGGTCGGCTATGCCAACACGGTGAAGGCGTGCCTGCCGGCCTTGCGTGCGGCCGGCGGCGGCGCGATCGTCAACGTCGCCTCGGTGTCGTCCTTCGTCGCCCAGCCGCGCTTCATCCCCTACAACGCCTCGAAGGGCGCGGTCGCCCAGCTGACCCGCTGCCTGGCGATGGACCTGGCCACCGACAACATCCGGGTCAATGCGATCTGCCCCGGCTCGATCAAGACCCGCGCCACCGACCGCCACATCGCCCGTCTCGGCCTGGACCCGGAGCAGGCCTATCGCGACTTCGGCGCCGCCGCGCTGATGAACCGGCTCGGCCGACCGGAGGAGATCGCCACCGTCGCGCTGTTCCTCGCCACCGCCGATTCCTCGTTCATGACCGGCGCCCACATCGTGGTCGACGGCGGTGCAACGCTGGACTGAGGGGCCGACGGCGATGCACGACCTGATGTTCAGGAATGCGACGATCGTCGACGGGACCGGGGCGGCGCCGCGGCGCGGCGACCTGGCCGTCGACGGCGCAACGATCGCGGCCGTCGGGCCCGGGCTGGCCGGGCCGGCGGCGGCGACGATCGACGCCGACGGGCTGGCGCTCGCGCCCGGCATCATCGACGGCCACACCCACTACGACGCCCAGATCACCTGGGACCCGTTCGCGCGGCCGTCGCCGGCGCTGGGCGTGACCACGGCGGTGATCGGCAACTGCGGTTTCACCATCGCGCCGTGCAAGCCCACGGACCGCGACCTGGTGATGCGCAACCTGACCCAGGTCGAGGGCATGTCGCTGGCCGCGCTGCAGGAGGGCATCCGCTGGGAGTTCGAGAGCTTCGCCGACTACATGGCGATGCTGGAGCGGCGCGGGGTCGGGCTGAACGTCGCCGCCTTCTTCGGCCACTCCTCGGTGCGGACCTACGTGATGGGCGCCGACGCGGCGCGGCGCGCGGCCAATGACGACGAGATCGCGCAGATGGCGCAGCTGGTGCGCGCGGCGATGGCGGCCGGCGCGGTCGGCTTCGCCTCGTCGACCAACGAGCCGCACAACGGCGCCGGCGGGGTGCCGATGCCGTCGCGGCTGGCCGACCGCAAGGAGTTCGCCGCGCTGCTGGCGGCGATGCGCGAAAGCGGCCGCGGCGTCTACATGCTGACCAAGGGCGCGGTGACGTCGGTCGCCGACCTGGAATCGCTGGTCGCGGAGACCGGCGCGCCGACCGTGGTTGCCGCCATGTTCCACGCCAGCCGCGCGCCGAACGCGGTGTTCGACCAGATCGGCGCGATGGCGGCGGCGCGCGGCCGCGGCCGTCCGATCATCCCGCAGACCTCGTGCTGCCCGCTGGAAATGGAGTTCACCCTGGCCAGCCCCTATCTGTTCGAGGGCCTGGCCAGCTGGAAGCCGGCGATGGCGGCGGCGCACGACCGCGCCGCGCTGGCCGCGGTCTATGCCGACCCGGGCTTCCGCCGGGCGGTGGGCGCGGAGATCGCCGGCATGCGCGGCGGCCTGTTCAACGGCGAATGGGACAAGGTGCACCTGGTCGAGGCGGCGACGCCGGCGAACGCCGGCAGCGAGGGCCGGCCGCTCGACGCGCTCGCCGCCGAGGCCGGCAAGGCGCCGCTCGACCTGATGCTCGACATCGGGCTGGCCGAGGACCTGGGTACCACCTTCACCGCCCAGCTGCTGAACATCGACGAGCCGGCGGTCGGCCGGCTGCTGCAGATGCCGGAGGGCCACATCGCGCTGTCGGACGCCGGCGCGCACCTGACCTTCCTGTGCGACGCCGGCTTCGGCCTGCACCTGCTCGGCCACTGGTCGCGTGACCGCGGCGTGATGAGCCTGGAGGCGGCGGTGCACCGGCTGACCGGCCAGCCGGCGGCGATCTTCGGCATGGCTGACCGCGGCACGCTGGCGCCGGGCAAGGCGGCCGACCTGATGCTGTTCGATCCGGCCACGGTCGGCCGCGGGCCGCGCTACCGCGTGCACGACCTGCCCGCCGGCGCCAGCCGGCTCAACACCGACGCCCGCGGACTGCACGGCGTCTGGGTCAACGGCCGGCGCATCGTCGACGCGGACGGCCTGATCGGCGAGGCGCCGCTGGCCGGCCGGGTGCTGCGCCGCTTCGCCGACGCCGCGCTCTGAGCGCGCCTGGCGCGTTGACAGCATCGAAGCCGCGGCTAGGGTGCGGCGTCTTGCGGCCGCCCCTTCCGGCGCGGCCGGATCGGGGAGGACCAGGGTGGCACGCGGGCTGCGGCGGCGACTGACCAGTTACGGCGACGAGGATTTCTCGCTGTTCCTGCGCAAGGCCTTCATCAAGGCGATGGGCTTTTCCGACGACGCGCTGGACCGGCCGATCGTCGGCATCACCAACACCTATTCCGACTTCAACCCGTGCCACGGCAACGTGCCGCAGCTGGTCGATGCGGTGAAGCGCGGGGTGATGCTGGCCGGCGCGCTGCCGATGGTGTTCCCGACCATCTCGATCCACGAGAGCTTCGCCCATCCGACCTCAATGTACCTGCGCAACCTGATGGCGATGGAAACGGAGGAGATGCTCCGCGCCCAGCCGATGGACGCGGTGGTGCTGATCGGCGGCTGCGACAAGACGCTGCCGGCGCAGATGATGGCGGCGGCCAGCGCCGACGTGCCGGCGATCTTCCTGCCGACCGGGCCGATGTCGACCGGCAGCTTCCGCGGCGAGACGCTGGGCGCCTGCACCGACTGCCGCCGCTACTGGGGGCAGTATCGCGCCGGCGAGATCTCCGCCGACGAGCTAACCGAGATCAACAGCCAACTGGTCGCCTCGGTCGGCACCTGCACGGTGATGGGGACGGCCAGCACCATGGCCTGCCTGGTCGAGGCGATGGGCCTGTGCCTGCCCAGGGCGGGCTCGGCGCCGGCGACCTCGGCGGAGCGGGTGCGGCTGGCCGAGGAGACCGGCCGCGCCGCGACCGCGCTCGCCGCGCGGCAGGGCCCGACCGTGGCCGAGCTGCTGCGCGGCGGCGCCGTCGTCAACGCGATGGCGACGCTGCAGGCGCTCGGCGGCTCGACCAACGCAGTGGTTCACCTCGCCGCGGTGCTCGGCCGCGTCGGCCGCCGCCTCGACCTCGCCGCGCTGGACGCAGTCGGGCGCAAGGTGCCGGTGCTGGTCGACCTGAAGCCGTCGGGCAGCGGCTCCATGAAGGAATTCCACGACGCCGGCGGCATGCCGCGGCTGCTGGCCGAGATCGCCGACGACCTCGACCTGTCCGCCGCCACCGTGACCGGCGGCACGCTCGGCGCCATTGTCGCCGCCGCGCCGCCGGCGCACGACCGCACCATCCGCCGCCGCGACGACCCGATCAGCGCCGAGGGCGCGATCGCGGTGCTCGGCGGCACCCTGGCGCCGCGCGGCGCGATTATCAAGCAGTCGGCCTCGACGGCGGCGCTGCGCACCCATGCCGGCCGCGCCGTGGTGTTCGATTCCATCGCCGAGCTGACCGAGCGGCTGGACGATCCGGCCCTGGACATCGCCGCCGACGACGTGCTGGTGCTGCGCAACATCGGACCGCTCGGTGCGCCGGGCATGCCGGAGGCGGGCTACATCCCGATCCCGCGCAAGCTGGCCCGCGCCGGCGTGAAGGACATGGTCCGCATCTCGGACGCGCGGATGAGCGGCACCGCATTCGGTACCGTCGTGCTGCACGTCGCCCCGGAATCGGCGGCCAACGGACCGCTGGCCGCAGTGCGCACCGGCGACCGCATCGGGCTCGACATCCCGGCGCGCCGGCTGGACCTGCTGGTCGGGGCGGACGAGATCGCGCGGCGGCTGGCGGCCCTGCCGCCGGTGCAGCCGTCGGGCGAGCGCGGCTATCGCGGACTCTATCTCGGCCACGTCAACCAGGCCGACCTCGGCGCCGACTTCGACTTCCTCGCCGGCCGCGACGACTGACGCGCGGGCCGCAGCGGCCCGCGCGCCGGTCGGCGGCCGATGGCGGTCCTACTGCCTGCGGCAGTAGGACATCCGGAACACCGGCGAGCCCGGCTGCATGATCTGGCCGAGGTAGGTGTAGCCGGCCGGGCACTGCGGCCCGTCGAAGATGATCACCGAGCCGGACGGTAGCGCACCGGCGACGCTCGGCGGCGTCGGCTGCTGCGGCACCGACGGCGGCAGCGACGAGAACGGCATGGCGACGATCACCGCGCGGCAGGAATATTGCGACTGGTCGGGATAGGCCATCTGCCACTGCCCGCCGCTGACCCGCATCGAGCGCCCGGTGTAGACGTAGTCGGAGGGGTTGGCGAAGTTGGTGCCGCGGATGTCGCACAGCAGCGGCATCGCGCCCGGCGCCTGGCAGGAGACGTCGTTGCCGGCGCAGGTGCGCAGCTGGCCGCCGTAGCCCTGCGGGATCGGGCCGACCAGCACGGCAGCGCAGGCATAGTCCTGCTGGTTGTGCGAATAGAAGAACCGCCACTGGTTGCTGACCACGCGGATGGCGTCGCCGGTGTACTGGTAGACCGTGGGCTGACCGACCGCGGCGCCGTCCTGCCAGCAGGCATAGGGAACCTGACCGGGGGTCTGGCAACTGCGGTCGTTACCGGCACAGACCCGCATGCCGCCGCTCCACCCCTGGCCCAGGCCGCGCTGCACCAGCACGTTGGTGCAGTTATAGGTCTGGCTGGTGCTGGCGTAGAACATCTGCCAGCGGCCGTTCAGCACGCGCAGGGCGTCGCCGGTGTCCTTCCACAGCGTCGGGTCGCCGACGGTCTCGTTGGAGCCGAGGCAGGCGAGCGCGACCGTGCCCGGGGTCTGGCACTTCGCGTCGTCACCGGCGCAGACCTCCAGACCGCCCGCCCACTGCGCCGACGCGCTGCCGGCGAAGCCGCAAGCCAGCGCGACGAAAAAGAAGAACAAGCCCAAGCGCATCGTCTTTCCCCATGCTGTGCCCGCCGCCCGGCGGCCGGGCCGTGGCCCCACTTTCGCGGCGGCGGGCTGTAATTGCCATAGCCGTCCGGTTAGGCGCCGTTAATGCGGCCGCGCACCGCCCGCATTGCGCCGGGTCAAGGTGCCGGCCGGCGCGACGGTCAGACGGCGTAGCCGGCGCCGGTTCGCACCGCCCCGGCGGCCAGCCGCTCGCGCCACCATGCGACGGTGCGTTCCAGCCCGGCACGGAACTCGACCTGCGGTTCCCAGCCGGTTGCCTGGCGCAGCCTGTCGGCGCCGGCCAGCAGCACGCGCACCTCGGACTTCTCCGGCCGCAACCGGGCCGCTTCGGTTTCCACCGGCTTGTTGACGCCGGTGATGTCCTGGACCAGCGCGATCATCTCGGCCACCGAATGGGCGACGCCGCTGCCGGCGTTGTAGGGCACGCCGCAGGCGACGGCCGGCGACGCGCCGACCGCAAGGAAGGCGCGGACCGTGTCGCCGACATAGTTGAAATCGCGCAGCGGCGCCGTATCGCCGACCCGGATCGACGTGCAGTCCGGGTCCAGCGCCTGACGGATCACTGTCGGGATCACCGCGCGCTCGCTCTGGCGCGGCCCGTAGGTGTTGAACGGGCGCAGGATGACCGCCGGCAGGTCGAACGACCGCGCGAACGCCTCCACCATCATGTCGGCGCCGATCTTGCTGGCGGAATAGGGCGACTGGCCCTGCAGGGGATGGTCCTCGCCGATCGGCGTCGTGATCGCGGTGCCGTAGACCTCGCTGGTCGAGGTGTGCACCAGCCGGCCGACCCCCGCGGCGCGCGCCGCCTCCAGCACGTTGACGGTGCCGGCGACGTTGACGTCCACATAGGATTGCGGCGCCTGGTAGGAATAGGGAATGGCGATCAGCGCGGCGAGATGGAACACCACCGCCTGGCCGGCCACCAGCTTGGCGACGAAGCCGGGATCGCGGATGTCGCCGCGCACCAGCCGCATCGCCGCCCGCGTCGCCTGCGGCAGCGAATCGAGCCAGCCGTGACTGCCGAAGGCATCGTATTGCGCCAGCGCGGTGGTGTCCGCGCCGGCCGCGACCAGGGCCTCGGCCAGATGCGAGCCGATGAAGCCGTCCGCCCCGGTCACCAGCACCGTCTTGCCCGCATAGTCCATCGCTTCGGCATCCCCGCGCTGTTCCCAGGCCGTGCGCATGTCTTTATCAGCCCGTCCCGGCGGGTCAAACACCGCGATCCCCGGGCCGCCCGGACGGCGCCAGATAAGGCGTTGACGTCGATGTTCAAAATATGAACAATGCGCCCGCTTTCTCTTCCAGGCGCGGGTGGCGTCATCGGCCTTTTGGCCGGGCGACGACGAGTCACCTCGCGTGCGGTAGCTTGCGCGACCGCCGGAATCGCCTGGGTCTGACCCCTCGAGCACGATGACCAGAACCTCCACCGAGTCGGCCGCGGCGCACGGGCGCATTCCGCTGGCGGTGCCCGACCTGCGCGGCAACGAAGCCGCCTATCTGCTGCAGTGCGTCGCCGACAACTGGGTGTCATCGGCCGGGCCGGCAGTGTCCGAGCTGGAGGCACGGCTTGCGGCGCTGACCGGCCGCCGGTCCGCCGTCGCCACCGTGAACGGCACGGCGGCGCTGCATCTGGCGCTGAAGGCCGCCGGCATCGAGGCCGGCGCGCGGGTCGTCGTGCCCGACTACACCTTCGCGGCGACCGCCAACGCGGTGCTGTCGGTCGGCGCCGTCCCGGTGTTCGTCGACGTGACCGCCGAGACCTGGACGCTGGACCCCGCCCTGCTGGCGGCGACGCTGGAGGCGGAGCCGGATGGCCTTGCCGCCGTCATCGCCGTGCACGTGCTGGGGCATCCCGCCGACATGGACCCGATCGCAGCGCTCTGCCGCCGCCACGGCGCGACCCTGATCGAGGACGCCGCCGGGGCGATCGGCGCCGCCTATCGGGGCCGGCCGGCGGGCGGGCTGTCGGACATCGC
This sequence comes from Alphaproteobacteria bacterium, assembly GCA_041396705.1. NCBI lineage: Bacteria > Pseudomonadati > Pseudomonadota > Alphaproteobacteria > Alphaproteobacteria bacterium. The sequence goes on along the minus strand of JAWKYB010000022.1, from coordinate 31,132 downwards.
CTGCTTCAGCTTCAACGGCAACAAGACGGTGACGGCCGGCGGCGGCGGCATGCTGGTGATGGACGACGCGGCCTGGGCGGAACGCGCGCGGGCGCTGTCGACCCACGCGCGCTCCGGCGCCGCCTATCGCTATGGCGAGGCTGGCTTCAACTGGCGCATGCCGAACGTCAACGCCGCTTTGGGCCTGGCGCAGCTGGAGCGGATGGACGAGATGGTCGCGGCCAAGCGCGCGATCGCCGCGCGCTACGACGCGGCCCTGGCCGGCCGCAACGACCTGGTGCCGATGCCGCGCGCCGGCTGGGCCGACAGCTCGTGCTGGCTCTATTCGGTCCGCTGCCGCGACGCCGGCGTCGCGTGCGCGCTGGTTCACCATCTGGCCGGACGGCAGATCGAGGCGCGGCCGTTCTGGGAGGCGCTGTCGAGCCAGCCGCCCTATCGCCGCTTCGCACGCGGCACCAACCCGGTCGCCGCATCCCTGTCGGGAACCGTGGTCACGCTGCCCTGCTCCAGCCATTTGCGACCGGACGAGCAGGACCGGGTGCTGGCAGCGCTGGCTGACTGGCGTGGCGGCGCGGCCGTCGCGGACGCCGCCGGTCCCGTCGCCGCCGCGGCGCAGGGATAGCCCGCGCTGCCCGCCCCCCGCATCATCGCCCGGCTGGACATCAAGGGCGCCAATGTCATCAAGGGCATCCACCTGGAAGGCCTGCGCGTGGTCGGCCGGCCCGCGGACCTGGCACGCGGCTACTACGAGCAAGGCGTCGACGAGATCATCTACATGGACACGGTGGCCTCGCTCTATCGCCGCAACAACATCCTCGACGTCGTCAGCGAGGCCGCCCGCGACATCTTCGTGCCGCTGACGGTCGGCGGCGGCATCCGCTCGACCGACGACATCGTCGCGGCGCTACGGGCCGGCGCCGACAAGGTGGCGCTGAACACCGCGGCGATCGCCCGGCCGGCGCTGATCCGCGAGGCGGCCGAGGCGCTGGGCAGCCAGTGCATCGTCGTGTCGGTGGAGGCGAAGCGGCGCCCCGACGGCCGCTGGGAGGCACTGACCGACAACGGCCGCGAGCGGACCGGCGTCGACGTGCTGGACTGGGTCGCGGAGGCGGAGCGGCTGGGCGCCGGCGAGATCCTGGTCACCTCCGTCGACATGGAGGGCACGCGCAAGGGCTTCGACCACGCGTTGCTGCGCGCGGTGCGCGAGCGGGTCGGCATTCCGGTGATCGGCTGCGGCGGCGCCGGCAGCGCCGACGACGTGGTGGCGGCGGTCCGCGACGACGGGCTGGACGCGGTCGCCTGCGCCAGCCTGTTCCATTACGGGCTGTGCGCGCTGGGCCCGCTGAAGGGCCGGCTGACGGATGCCGGCATCGCGGTGCGCCAGTGATCCTGGTGCTGGACTATGGCCGCGGCAACCTGTTCAGCCTGGGCGAGGCGCTGCGCCACCTGGGTGCCGACTATCGTATTTCCGGCGACCCGGCGGCGCTGGCGCAGGCCGAGCGCATCGTCTTTCCCGGCGTGGGCGCCTTCGGCGACGCGATGGACGGGCTGCGCAAGCGCGGTCTGGTCGCGCCGCTGCAACAGGCCGCCGCGCGCGGCGTGCCGATCCTCGGCATCTGCGTCGGCTGCCAGCTGATGTTGGACCGCGGCGAGGAATTCGGTGCGCACGCGGGCCTGGGCCTGATCCCCGGCGCGGTCGCCCGCCTGCCGGCACCGCGGTCCGGCGATCCGGATGCGATCCGCATTCCCAACGTCGGCTGGCGCCGGCTGGAGGTGCGGCCGGGCGCGCCGGTGCTGGACACGCTGGCGCCGGGCACGATGATGTATTTCGTGCATTCCTATGCGCCAATGGTTGCCGATCCCGCGCACGTGGCGGCAACCATCGACGTGAACGGGACCGCGATCCCCGTGGCGATCCACCGCGGCAACCTGGTCGGCGTGCAGTTCCATCCCGAGAAGAGCGGGCCGGCGGGGCTCGCGCTGATCGGCCGGTTTCTAGCCGCGGATTTCAGCCCCGCCAGAACCGAAGTCGAGCAGGAGGCATGAGCCAGGTGGACGCTGCAAGCGGCAACGCGACCGAGGGCGGGCTGGAGGTCAAATACGGCCTGCCGGCGGAGGTGAGGTTCTGCACCCGCTGCGTGATCTCGAACCAGCGCCCGTCGTCGAGCGTGGAATTCGAGCACACGCGCGAGTCCAAGAAGCAGACCATTCACTTCGACGCCGAGGGCGTGTGCGACGCCTGCCGCTATGCCGAGGCGAAGGAGACCCGGGTCGACTGGCAGGAGCGCGAACGCGCGCTGAGGTCCCTGTGCGACCGGTTCCGCTCACGCAACGGCTCGTACGATTGCCTGGTACCCGGCTCCGGCGGCAAGGATTCGGTCTACGCCTCGATGGTGCTGAAGCGGACCTACGGCATGCACCCGCTGACCGTGACCTGGGCGCCGCATCTCTACACCGACGTCGGCTGGCGCAACCACCAGGCCTGGGTGCACCGCGGCGGCTTCGACAACTACCTGTTCACGCCCGACGGCCAGGTGCACCGCAAGCTGACCCAGCTGGCCTATCGCAACCTGCTGCACCCGTTCCAGCCGTTCATCTTCGGCCAGAAGAACTACGCCCCGAAGATGGCGGTGCGCATGGGCCTGCCGCTGGTGTTCTACGGCGAGAACGAGGCCGAGTACGGCAACCCGGTGCAGGAGAACAGCACCGCCCAGCGCAGCCTGTCCTATTTCGCGCGCGAAGGCCGGGCCAACCGCCAGCTCTTTTTCGGCGGCGTGCCGCTGGACGAGCTGCCGGCGCACGGCATCGAGCCCGGCCAGATGGACCCCTACATGCCGGCCGAAGCCGACGCGCTGGCCGGCGCGGGTGTGGAGGTGCACTACCTCGGCTACTATCTGCGCTGGACCCCGCAGGAAAACTACTACTATGCCGCCGAGCACATCGGCTTCGAGGCGAACGAGGACCGCACCGAGGGCACCTATTCCAAGTACAACTCGATCGACGACAAGACCGACCCCTATCACTACTGGACGACGCTGGTGAAGTTCGGCATCGGCCGGACCACCTACGACGCCAGCCAGGAGATCCGCAACCGCCACATCACCCGCGAGGAGGGCGTGGCGCTGGTGCACCGTTACGACCAGGAATTCCCGCGCAAGTACTTCCCCGACTTCCTCGCCTATCTCGACATGGACGAGGCCGAGTTCTTCGCCATCGCCGACAGCTTCCGCTCGCCCCACCTGTGGCGCCGCACCGAGGCGGGCTGGGACCTGCGGCATCGGGTTCGGAATGGCTGACGCCGTGCAGGCCGAGCGCAATCACACGCACATGGCGCCAATGCGCGTCCCGGAGAGTGCGGGGACGGGAGCGGCGCCGAGATGAGAATCTTCCTCGTCGCCCACTCGGAATATCGCGGCGTCTACGTTGGCGTGGCCCGGAAACTCCAGGAGGAATTCGCGGCACAAATCGATCTATATGTTTCGACACCGCAGGAGGAGACCTACTACAGGCGGACCCACCCGCAGCTGTTCGAGACGATCACAGTCGCCCGCGCGCTGTACGCGGCCTGCGCCGATCGGGTTGCCGAGCCGGCTCAGGTCATCGAGACGGCACGACGCTTCGAGGCGCAATATGCGACGACCATCAACGAGCTGGCGGTTAGCGACCGCCATCTCGGCCGCGGATTTGCGCCGGGCGGATATCGTCACCCGCGCTCGCGCATCTCGGAAGGCACGTCCTATTTCCAGATGCTCAATGGATTCAATACGGTGATCGCCTTCTGGCGCGACCAGATCGCCGAAAAATCACCGGCGCTGATCATCAACCCCGGCAAGGTGCTTTGCGTCGTCGCCCGCGCGGCAGGCATCCCGTTGCGCTTGCTGGCGGGCGCCCGTTACAAGAACTACTATTACTGGTCGGACTCGGAGTATTTGGACAACCCAGCGTTGGAAGCGGCTTTCGCCAAGGCAGTGGCACCGGCTGACCTCGGTATCGATGCCCCTATGATGCCCACATGCGCTTTCGCGAAAGGCATCGGAAGGACGTTTCTGTCCTGCTGACGCTCAAGAAGACGGCGTTTCTGTTTGCCCGCTACCTGTATTGGCATCTTCGCGGCTACCAGAAGGCGAAAGGTTATTATGTACTGGAGAACGCCACCTATCTGTGGCGTCGCAGGCGCGACATCGCCCGCATGACCAGCGCGGAATTGCCCGGCCTCGAAGGGTTCGCGGACGCACCTTTCGCATTCTTCCCGCTGGCAACGGAACCGGAGACCGCCCTGCAGCGGCTGTCGCCGGAATATCTCTACCAGCTCGCTGCAATCATATCGGTGGCACGGGACCTGCCCGCCGGCGCCACTTTGGCCGTCAAGGAGCATTTTGCGGCCACCGGCCGCCGGCCGGCAGACTTCATCGGCCAGATCAGCGAGTTGAAGAACGTCCGTCTGATGAACATGGCGGAGCTCGGGATGGCGGCGACCCGCAATTGCCGTGTCGTCGTCACGATCAGCGGCAGCAGCGGCTTCGAAGGCGCAGTCATGGGTAAGCCGGTGATCAGTTTCGGGCGGCACAACACGTACAATTTGCTCGATCACGTATTGGTCGTGACCGACGAGGCACAGCTGAAGGGCTATCTTGAGCGCGCCTTCGCCATGACGTTCGATGAACACAAGGCCCGCGCAGATGGACAACGCTTTTTGCAGGCCGTGATCGACACGTCGTTCGATCTTGGGACGTTCGTGCCTTCGGAGCCGGACTCGATCGGGCCGGAAGCCCTGGACAATGCCTTCCGTGCACTGACCGACAGCCTCGGCCTCGACGCGCAGCGCCGCGAGTTCGCTCATGCCAGCTGACCTCTCCGCCCGCCGCAGCGCTCCAGCAGGCGACTGCTCCCCGCTGGTGATAACTGGCGCACCGCGATCCGGCACCAGCCTCATCTACAACCTTTTCGACGGACATCCGGAGGTCAACTGGCTGGTCGACGAGGGCTTCCTCTTCGAATACCTCGACGACATGGGCCCGGCCGGTGCCGACCTTTTTCTTGACGCCATCCCTGTCGACCTGAACGCTCTCGTCGCCGGCCTCCGCGACAAGCAGGTGATGCCGCCAGTCGAGCGGCCCTACCGTCAATCCCGAGACCGCGGCAGCGTTTCCGACGTCGAAATCCAGGCGGACTGGGACGAAGAATGCTTCATCGCTTCGCTCGCGCAGCCGGCCAGGGGCGGCGTCTGCGGGCTGTGGCTCCGTCTTGCGCATGCCTATCTGGCCGGCATGCGGCAGGACCCGCGTCGCTATTGCTGCCTGAAAGCCCCGGACTACGGCAAATCCGCAGCCAGCGCCCTGGCATCGATTCCCGACGCGCGCGCAATCGTAATCGTGCGAGACCCGATCTCCTCTCTGGACAGCCTGAAGCGGTCGCGGGAGTTGCGCGGCGAAAAGCTGCTGACCTGGCCCCTGCTCGCCCAGAATGTGAGGAACTTCCAACGTCTGCTGGATCGGATCGACACTGCAGACCCTGATCGGACGCGCGTGGTTCGCTACGAATCCCTTGTCGCAGAGCCGGAACCGACGATGCGGGCGCTTGCCGACTGGCTGGAAATCGCATTCGATCCATGCCTGCTGCAGCCCACGATGCGGGGCCAGCATTGGCCCGGCATATCGAGCTTCAAGGCGACGGACGGAATCGAGACGTCCGCCGCGCGCCGGCCTGTCCTGTCCCTCGATGAGGCGGAGGTCGACCTGGTCACCCGCCATCTGGCCGGCTTCCGCATGCGGTTCGGCTACGGTCCGACCTGATTCGACCACTGCTGAGAGGAACGACGAGCACCGCGGCGGAAAGTCCCGTAAAATGATCGAAACGATCAAGAAAGCGCTCCGTGGGCGCCACAATTCGCTGCGTTACAAGTTCTTTGTGCTTCCGCGCGAGTGGCTGATCTATTTCCTTGCCTACCGGCTTCGCGGCCGTTCCTGGGTGGACTTTTATGCGCATCGCCTGGATGCCTATGTTGCCGGCGATGCCAACAGGCCGGTCAGCCAGCGCTATCTCGGCGGCGGTCAGATCCACCGCGACTACTTGGTCGCGCATGGCCTGCTCGCACACCATCGTCTGTTGGATTTCGGCTGCGGGATGCTTCGCAGCGGGCTGCATTTCATCCGCTACCTAGATGACAATCGGTATGTCGGCGTGGATATTTCCGGCCACCGGGTCGAGCGGGGCATCAGACTGCTTAGCGATCACGGCATTCCGGCGGATCGGTTCGAGACTCACGTGGTGGGCGACTGCAGGTTGCGCGAACTGACCGGGCAGACCTTCGACTATGTCTGGGCCAATTCCGTGGTCACCCATATGCCAGAGTCCGACGTACGCACCGCATTCCGGGCGATTCGTGGCCTGTTGGCGCCGGACGGCGCATTCTACTTCACGTTCGCCGAAGCCGACCGCCGCCGGCGCATGAACATCAAGGATTTTTGGTACACGCGGGCCGACATGCAGGCCCTGTGCGCCGATTGCGGACTCGATTTCGCCGTTCAGGAAGACTGGCGCGATCGCGGTGACGTGATGGTGTGCGCCCGTCGGGCGAACTGATGACCCAGCCGGACGAGGCCGACGAGATTCTGTGCGCCTGCGTCGGCCTGGGCCGCAAGGCGGCAACGAGCCGGCTCGCCACGGCGCCGGGGCAGTCCTTCGATGCCTTTCTGGCCGCGACCGGCGCCGGGCAGGTTTGCACGGCCTGCATGCTCGACCTCGAGCATTTCTTTGTCGAGGCGCCGCGCGCCGCCCCGACCCATTCCGGCGCGCCGACCGAAACCAAAGCCGCGCGACGCAGTTTCAAGCAGCGCGTCTACGGCTTTCTCGACCGCCTGTCTCCGCCCGTCGCGACCAATCGCACCAACTGGATGCCTGTCCTGCATGGCGCCGGGGTCGAGCAGTTCCTGTGGGTGTCCAACCACGCGCTGCTCTATCAGCGCGGCAGCGGCGAGACCGACTTCCGCATCGCCTACCAGATCAGGGACACATCGGGTCGCATCGTGCTGCGCGCCCGCGAAACACTGCCGGTCGACGGCATGTTGCGGCTTCCGTTGTCGCAGCATCTTCCCCCGGCCGAGGAACTCACGGTCGGCAGTGTCGCGGTCGACCGGGTTGCCGTGCGCCCGGGCGTTCGCGGAACGACCAGGCCGCAGGTGGAAATCGTCACCGCGTCTGCGGCGGCCAGCCTGCATTTCCAGGCGCCCAATCGGGGATATCGCAAGTCGGTGTCATTCCACTACCGGCCGACGGCGGAGCGGATCTTTTTCACGGCAGTAAACTGCGCTGACGCGCCATTCTCGCTCAGCCTGAGCTACCGGCTCGCCGAGACCGGCAACGAGACGTTCGCGACGGCAGATCATGCGCTCGGCCCCTTTGAAGGACGCCTTATCGAAGCAAAACCAAGTCTACCCGCGGGTCGCGACGAAGCGTTGGTGACCGCCGACCTGCGGTCTTCCGGCTATGGCAAGCTTCACCTGCTAATTGCTTCGCCGGACCTGTCACGGTTGTCGCTGGATCATTTGTGACATGGCCTCGGCATTCCTGATCCCGATCGTGACCTGGCTGCCGAAAGGCTACGCCTGCACAATCGTCATGCCACCGGCTGCCCTGGTCGACGTCGTGCGGCCGCAGGGCGGGGTCGCCGAACAATACTGGCGGGTGTCCGCCGGCGGCACCGTTGTCGACGAGGGGGCCGATGAAATCGTGTTCGGCCGCGGCAGAATCGAATCGGCGCCAAGCCACTGGCTGACCTGCCGCGCGGCTCTGGCAGCCGACTGGCCGGAGGATGGCGGCTTTCTCGAATACGGCGTGCGTGCCAAGGACGACACGCCGCTGTTCGCCGGTCGCCGGCTGCCCAGCTTCTACAACATATACAGCGGCGAGCGACGCAAAGGCTTCGTCACCTGTCACACCTGGAAGTTCGGGTCACCGCAGGTGATCAGTCAGATCGCGCTGTTCGGCCGCTATGTCGACGCCTACTCGGTGATTCACATCGATCGCCGCCGCAACCTCGGCGACAGCCTGATCCTGGTCAATCCATACAAGAAGCCAGTGCTGGCCCAGCTGCTGGCCAGCGACGGCCAACGGCCGGCGCGCCAGCGCGTCCCGGCGTTGGGCGTGCATCGGCTGGACCTCGGCACGATGCTGGCCGAAGGTCGCGACGAATGGATCGGACAGGTCCAACTGACGGCGAACAACCGGCTGATCACGCACATCGTCAAGCATTCGTTGTCGGACCCGACCGTGATCAGCGCCGTCGAGCACCTGGATCCGTTCCGGGCGGATCCGACGCACATGCCCGGGTTCCAGTGGTTGCGCAACCAGTATGGCGAATGGGCGGCGCGGCGCCGGGCGAGGCACGCCTGAGCGCGGTGCGCGCGGACCTGCTGGTGCTCGTCCCGGCCCGCGGCGGGTCGAAGCGGCTGCCGGGCAAGAACCTGCGCCCGCTGGCCGGCCGGTCGCTGCTGGCGCACACGGCCGAGGCGATCGCCGCATCGGGGCTGGCGGCGCCGGTGCTGCTGACCACCGACGACGCGGCCATCGCGGCGGAAGGCCAGCGGATCGGCTGGCAGGTTCCGTTCCTGCGCCCGGCCGCACTGGCCGGCGACGCGGCGCCGACCGTCGGCGCCGTGCTGCATGCGCTGGATTGGTGGCGGGCGACGCACGGTGCGGACCCCGCCGCGGTGATGGTGCTGCAGCCGACGTCGCCGCTGCGCGGCGGCGCGTGCCTGCGCCGGGCGGTCGCCCTGCTCGACGAGCACCCGCTGCACGACAGCGTCGTCGCTGTCGACGCCCTGCATGTCGCCGCCGGCCATGTCTATGTGCCGACCTCGGACGGCGGCATGGCGCCGCTGGCCGGCACCGATGGCCGCCGTCCGGTCTATGTGCCCAACGGCGCCCTCTACCTCACCCGGGTCGCCGCACTGCGCCGCGACGAGACGCTCTATGCCGGGCCGATCCTGCCGCTGCCGCTGGCACCGCCGCGCGGTCTCGATGTGGATACCGAGGACGACTGGTTCATGGCCGACGCCCTGATCGCCGCACTGGCCGCCCGTCCGGCCGGGAGCGCACCGTGAGCCGGCGCGGCCTGGTCCGGGTGACCGACCTGTCGGGCTACGAATGCGCGCCCGACCAGCCGATCCGCCTGGCAATGACCCGCCTGAACGCCAGCGACCACCTGTTCCAGCTGGTGGTCGACAGCAACCGCCGCCTGCTGGGCACGGTGACCGACGGCGACGTGCGCCGCGCGCTGCTGCGCGGCGTCAGCCTGGACGACCCGGTGCGCGACTGCATGCACACCGCCTATGTCGCCGGACGCAGCGGCGACGACAGCCGCAACCGCGAACTGGCCGGCGGGATGAAGTTCCTGCCGATCCTCGACGACGGCGGCCGCGTGTGCGAGGTGCTGGCGCCCGGATCGCGGCTCGGCGGCATCGGCACCGCGGTGGTGATGGCCGGCGGCTTCGGCACCCGGCTCGGCGAGCGCACCCGGAACACGCCGAAGCCGCTGCTGCCGGTGGCGGGCAAGCCGATCCTGGAGCATGTCATCGCCAGCCTCGAGGCCGCCGCCGTGCCGCGGGCCTATCTGACGCTGCATTATCTCGCCGACCAGGTGCGCGCCTTCGGCGAGGCCCGCCGCGGCTCGATCGCGCTCCACTACGTCATCGAGGACCAGCCGCTCGGCACCGCCGGCGCGCTGACCCTGATTCCCGACCTCGGTGCCGGCCCGGTCCTTGTCGTCAATGGCGACGTCATCACCGACGCCGACTTCGCCGCCCTGCACGACTTCCACGTGCGCCACCAGCACGACGCGACCATCGGCGTCTCGCGCTACGAGCACCGGCTGCCGTTCGGCGTGGTCAGGCACGACGAGCACGGGTTGTTCCGCCGCATCGACGAGAAGCCGCTGATCTCCGAGTACATCTCCGCCGGGCTCTACTACCTCGAGCCGGCGGTGCTGGCGCTGATCCCCCGCGGCCGGCCGGTCGACATGCCGGAGGTGCTGAACGCCGCCCAGGAGGTGGGGCTGCGCATCGGCCTGTTCCCGATCCACGAATACTGGACCGACGTCGGGCGGCCGCACGACCTGGCCGCCGCCGACAGCAGCCTGGCCGGGCCGCGCAACGCGGGAGCCGCCGATGGCTGAGAACCGGCTGCTGCGGCCCGTGCGCGCCTTCCTGCCCGGCTTCGTCGACGGCATGCGGCGTCTGCACTACCGCTGGAACTGGGTCGCGCTGATCCTGCTGCTGCAGCTGGCCGCCGTCGCATTCGAGACGCTCGGGCTGGGCAGTATCGTGCCCATCCTGGAATACATGGACGCCGCCGGCGACACGGCCAAGCTCGCCGAATCCTCCGACGCCTGGCAGGTCATCCTGTCGGTATCGGACGAGATCGGGATCGAGGTCGGGCTCGGCACCCTGCTGATCGGCGCGTTCATCGCCATCGTCCTGCGCCAGGCGTTCTCCTACCTGCGCCAGGTGTTCTCCTTCCATGTCCAGAACGAGCTGATCCGCAACGTGCGCGACCGCGGCTTCCAGCTGTATCTGAACGCCCGTTTCGAGACGACCGACCGCATCAGGCCGGGCGTGCTGGTCAACGAGATGACCACCGAGCTGGCCCGGGCGATCGGCGCCATTTCCGCCGCCATCGACTGCATCGCCTATTGCATGCTCGGTGCCTGCTACCTGGCCATCGTCCTGGTGCTGTCGCCGACCCTGTCGCTCGCCGCGATCCTGATCCTGCTGGCGGTGGCCCTGCTGCTCGCCCGCATCACCCGCGACGTCCGTCACATCGGCCAGGGCGTCACCGATTCGAACCGGAACGTGTCGTCCTTCCTCGTCGAGCGGCTGGGCGCCGTGCGGCTGGTGCGGCTGTCCGGCGTCGAGGCGGCGGAGACCGAGACCTTCGCGCGCTTCACCCGCGTTCAGCGCGACCGGATGATCGGGCTGCAGCGCCTGATCGCGCTGTACAGCGTGCTGATCGAGCCGGTGATCATGGTCTTCGCCTTCGTCATCCTGTACGTGACGGTCGAAGGCCAGCTGCTTTCGTTCGAGACCACGATCCTGTTCTTCTTCATCCTGATGCGGCTGGCGCCGATCGGAAAGGAGCTGATGCTTCGGCGGCAGACCTACCTCGGCACCATCCCGTCGGTCGACGTGGTCAAGGCGCGGCTCGACGCGCTGGAGGCCGCGCCCGATCCGGTCGGCGGCACCCGCGCATTCCAGCCTTTGCGCGACGGCATTGCCTTTGCCGACGTCCACTTCAGCTACGAGGCGCCGGGCAAGCCCGCCGCCCTGCATGGCGTCGACCTGTTCATCCCGGCCAACCGCCTGACCGCGATCGTCGGACCGTCCGGCGCCGGCAAGTCCACCCTGCTCGACCTGCTTGCGAGCCTGCGCACGCCGCAGACCGGGACGATCCGCTATGACGGCGTCGCGCAGGCCGAATTCGCCACGTCGAGCCTGCGAGGGGCGATGGCGTTCGCGCCGCAGACGCCGCAGATGTTCGACGGCACCTTCGCCGACCACATCCGTCTCGGCCGGCCCGGCGCGAGCGACGCCGAGATCCGCCGCGCGGCCGAGCTGGCCCAGGCGGCCGCCTTCATCGAGCGGCACGCCGACGGCTACGACGGCGGCATCGGCCCCGGCGGCAGCGCCCTGTCCGGCGGGCAGCGCCAGCGGCTCGACCTCGCCCGCGCGCTGGTGCGCGGCGCGCCGATCCTGCTGCTGGACGAGCCGACCAGCAACCTCGACCCGGAATCGGAGGCGCTGTTCCGGCAGGCGCTTCAACACATTCGTAACGAAACCCGGACCACCATCATCATGATCGGCCACCATCTGCCGACCGTCAGCGTCGCCGACCAGATCGTCGTGCTGATCGACGGGCGGATCGCCGAGACCGGCACCCACGACGAACTGGTCCGTGCCGGCGGCTGGTATGCGGGCGCGTTCCGCCGCCAGGCGCTGCACGCCCCGATGCCGGACGCGCCCACCCCCCTGCAGAAAGCCAAAGCGGTCGCACAATGAGCAACCCCAGCTATCCGATCGACATCGACCTGAACGGCAAGAGCGTGCTGGTGACCGGCGGCACCGGTTCGTTCGGCAACGCCTTCGTCGAGACGGTGATGGCCCGCTACAAGCCGAAGAAGCTGGTCATCTTCTCGCGCGACGAACAGAAGCAATACGAGATGTCGCAGCGCTGGAACCTGAACACCGCGCCGATGATCCGGTACTTCATCGGCGACGTGCGCGACGGCGACCGGCTGGACATGGCCATGCGCGGCATCGACATCGTGATCCACGCCGCCGCGCTGAAGCACGTGCCGATCGCCGAATACAACCCGTTCGAATGCATCAACACCAACGTCCTCGGCGCGCAGAACGTGGTCAAGGCGGCGATCCAGAACAACGTGCGCCGGGTGATCGCGCTGTCGACCGACAAGGCGGCGAACCCGGTCAATCTCTATGGCGCCAGCAAGCTGGCAGCGGACAAGATCTTCGTCGCCGCCAACAACCTGAGCGGCCACGCCCCGACCCGATTCGCCCTGGTCCGCTACGGCAACGTGCTCGGCTCGCGCGGCAGCGTGGTGCCGCTGTTCCGCCGCCTGATCGCCGAGGGCGCCGACCACCTGCCGATCACCGACGCGCGGATGACCCGGTTCTGGATCACGCTGCCGCAGGGGGTCGACTTCGTGCTGTCGTGCCTCGGCATCATGCAGGGCGGCGAGATCTTCGTGCCCAAGATCCCGTCGATGAAGGTGACCGATCTCGCTGCCGCGATGGCGCCGCAGCTGCCGCAGAAGGTAGTCGGGATCCGGCCGGGCGAGAAATTGCACGAGGTGATGATCACCAAGGAGGACTCCGGCCAGACCATCGAGCTGACGGACCGCTACATCATCCTGCCGACCTTCTTCTATTGGTCCGCCACCGCGCCGGAATATCCCGGCTCGCATCCGGTGACGGAAGGCTACGAGTATTCCAGCGACACCAACGACGACTGGATCGAGGGGCAGCGCCTGCATGCCCTGCTCGAGACACTGGGCGGGTAGACGGCCACGCACACGCTTCCCTATGCCCGCCAGCTGATCGACGACGACGATGTCGCGTCGGTCGCGGCGGCCCTGCGCGGCGAACTGCTGACCACCGGCCCGCTGGTCGAGCGGTTCGAGGCGGCCCTGGCTGACGTCACCGGCGCGCGACACGCCGTGGCGTGCAACAACGGCACGTCCGCGCTGTACATGGCCGCCCGTGCGCTGGAGATCGGCAGCGGCGACGCGGTGGTCGTGCCGGCGCAGACGTTTCTCGCCACGGCCAGCGGCCCGCATCTGGCCGGCGCCGAGGTCGTCTTCGCCGACGTCGACCCGGAGACCGGCCTGATGCGGCCGGCCGACCTGGAACGGGCGATCGATGCGGCCCGGCGCCGCTTCCCGACGCTGCGGCTCAGGGCCGCCTTCGTGGTCCACCTGAACGGCCAGGTCGCCGACATGCCGGCGCTGAAGGCGCTGTGCGACAGCCAAGGGCTGGCGCTGGTCGAGGACGCGGCCCATGCCGTGGGCGGGCTTGCGCGCCGCGCCGGCGATGCCGGGTCCGGCGGCTCGGACAGCCGCGTCGGCGACTGCCGCTGGTCGTCGATGGCGACCTTCTCGTTCCATCCGGTCAAGACGATCGCGATGGGCGAAGGCGGTGCCGTGACCACGAATGACGATGTGCTTGCCGCGCGTCTGCGCCGGGTGCGCAACCACGGCATGGAACGGGACAGCGCCGCCTGGCAGCACCGCGACGCGGGGTTCGGCGGCGACGGTCTGCCGAATCCCTGGTACTACGAGATGGCCGAGCCCAGCCTCAATTTCCGCGTACCCGACATCCTGTGCGCGCTCGGCATCAGCCAGCTGCGCAAGCTCGCGTCATGGGTGGCGGAACGCAGGCGGCTGTTCGAGCGCTACCGGCATCTGCTGGCCGACGTCGGCGCGCCGGTTCGCCCGCCGGCAACGGTGACGTGGGGCGCACCGGCCTGGCATCTGGCCGCGGCCCGGATCGCGTTCGACGCCAGCGGCGCCGTCGCGCGCCGAGACGATGCGACGGCTGCGCGCTGAGCACGGCGTCGGCTCGCAGGTCCACTACATTCCGGTCCACAACCAGCCCTATTGGCGCCGGCGACACGGCCCGGTCAGCCTGCCCGGCGCGGAGGCCTATTACGCGCACGCCCTGTCGTTGCCGCTCTACATCGGGCTGACCGACGCCGAGCAGGACCGGGTCTGCGCGGCCTTGAAGGCGACGCTCGCCGTTGGCTGACCCCGAGGTCTATGCGGTGGTCGAGTGCGCCGAGGCGGTCGAGCATGCACGCAGCGTGCTGGCCGGGCGACGCATCGCCATGGCCGCGACCTCGCCTTATGTGCTGGAATTCTGCCGGCGGGAAGGCTTGGCCTTCCACGCGCTCGACGGTTCGGTCAGCCAGGCCGAGGCGGATGCGATCGGCTTCGCCAGCCTCGACGCGGCCCATGCGATCGCGCGCCGGCTGGATGCGGACGGCGGTCCCGACCGGCCCCCGCTCGGCCTCGCGGTGCAGCCCGTCCTGCACCGCACGCTCTGTGCCTATCTGTACAAGGCGCACCTGCTCGACCGGCTGGTCGGGCACGCCGGCCGGACCGGTGCCGAGATCCGCTGTTTCGGCGTTGCCGAGGACGAGGCGGTCAGAGGCTTCGGCCTGATGCCGAACCGGTTCGCCACGCTGCTGACCGTCCTCGGCAGCCGGATCGGCCTGGCGCACGAGGCCTTCCAGGGCCGCGAGCCCTCCGGCGCCCAGGAAAGCGGCGATTTCATGCGGCCGTCGGCCTGGACCCGCGTCGTCACCCTGCTCAACGCGCCGAAGGCCAGTCTGGCCTATCGCCTGTGGCGCCGCATGCTGCGCGGCAGGCCAGTCAGCCTGCCGCTCTCGCGCGGGCCGGCGGTGCTGCTGTACCGCAGCAACGAGCTGATCGAAGAGCTGATCCTGCCGCTGCTGCGCCACGGATGCGCGTTGCGCAGCTTTGCGATGCCCCAGTTCGCGGCGCCGGACGCGGCCTGCCGGCATCGACCGGGCGGCGAGGTCGACGAACTGGTCGCCACGGCCGTGACCGCGGCCTGGCGCAACCACGGCCTGCAGCCGGCGCCGGCGGTGACCGCCGCCGCCGCCGCGGTGGCCGCGCGGCTGGCGTGCGTGCTCGATCACGCGGCCGCCTGCGCACCGCAGATCCGTGCCGCCGTCGTCACGGCCATGGCCGACGCCGACAACAGCGGCCGCCCGACCGTGTTCCTGTCGAACGCGATGACCGCGCCGGCCGACCGCCTGCTGCGCTTCGAGGTGGAGCGGCTCGGCCGCCCGGCCATCGTCGCCGAACATGGCGTGGCGCCCGGCCTGAGCCCGATGCACTTCGCCGTCGGCGCGCGCGAGGCGCCGGCGTGGCTCGGCCATACCCTGCTCTACACGCCGGCGCAGCGCGACCTGATCGGCGAGATCGCCGGCGTCGACGTGGCGGCGAGCTGTGCCGTCGTCGGCGCGCCCGGCCTGATCCGCCGCGTCGGGGCGCGGGCGATCCAGCGCATGGCCGGCCGACTGGCGCTGAAGGCCAGCCGGCGGCTGATCGTCTGGTGCACCGCCTTCTATCCCAACAACTTCCAGTTCCTGCCGCATTACTGGCGCGACACCCACTATCACGACATCCGCCGCCAGGTGCTCGACCAGGTGCTGGGCAGGCTGCCGGACGACGTGCTGCTGAAGCTCTATCCGACCTATCGCTACCTCGACCCCGATCCGCTGGCCGGACTTGTCGCGCTGCCGGCCAACTGCCGCGTCCAGCAGTTCGTCGACTTCCGCAACATGCGCGCGGCGGCCGACGTGGTCATAGTCGATGGCCCTGGCAGCATCATGTCCTGGGCCTGGAGCGCCCGTGTGCCGTTCGTCTTCCTGGAGACGGGCATGTATGTCGTCACCGATGCCGCGCGCCAGGCGCTGGAGCGCGGCGCCTTCGTGGTGGACTGCCGCGAGGACGGCTGGATCGACCGCTTCCACGCCCTGCTGGCACAGGACCACGCGTCCCTGCGCCGGCAGTTCGCGGCGAAGGCCGATGCCCGCCGGGACCTGGAGGAGCGCTTCCTGTTCGGTCCGGCCGGCACCGGCCGGAGCGGCGTGCGCTTCCTGCGCCGGATGGCAACGGCAACGGCGCGCGCGGCGTGACGATACCGGCCGAAGCGACGGCGGCGGCGCCGGCCTATCGCGAGCGGCTGGACGGCACGCTGGTCGACCTGGCCCGGTTCCGGCCGGAGGACGTGGGCGACGACTATCTCGGCTGGATGCGCGACCCGGAGGTCACCCGGTTCATCCAGGCGCGATTCCAGCGCCACGACATCGCCAGCCTGCAGCGCTTCGTCGCCGGCTTCGACCATCGCGACACGTTCATCTTCGCGATCCATGCCAGGGAAACCGGCGAGCGGATCGGCACGTTCACGCTGCGCGTCGATCCGGTGCACCGCTTCTCCAGCATCGGCTACCTGATCGGCGCCCGCGCCTACTGGCAAGGCGGCTATGCACTGGATGCCTGCCGCACCGGCCTGGACTTCATCTTCTTCGAGCGCAAGGTCAGGCGCGTGTTCGAGCCGACGACCGCCAACCACCTTGCGTCGAACTTCAACTTCAAGCGCCTCGGCTTCACCCTGGTGGCCACGGTGCCGAACCTGTACTGGGGCGGCGACCGCTACCAGGATGCGACCTACTGGATGCTTTCGGTCGAGGAATGGGCCGCGCAGCGCGGCCGCCCGGTACCGGACATTCCGACGCCGGATCGCCCATAGCCCCGACGACGCCATGAGTGGACTGCCGAAAGTGGACAGCGAGGCCGCGATCGAACTGGCCGTCGATGCCGACCTGCTGGACCGCTTCGCCGCCTACTCGGGCGACCGCAACCCGATGCATTTCGACGACGATTTCGCCCGCAGGCACGGCCTGCCGGGCCGGGTTGCCCACGGCATGGCATATGCCGCCCACATCTCCACCCTGATCGGCATGCACCTGCCCGGACCCGGCGCGCTGTGGGCCTATCTGACCCTGCGGTTCCTGAAACCGGCCCATGTCGGCGACCGGGTGACGCTGAGCGCCCGCGTGATCCGGGTCTCGGACCGGCGGCGCGAGGTCGTGCTCGACCTCGCGGCCCGGAACCAGCACGGCGAGGCGCTGCTGTCCGGCGAGGCCGGGACCCTGCTGCCGCTGGGCGGTGCAGAGTCGGCGACGGACGACCGGGGGCGAGCGGAACGGCCCGTCATGCCGGAAGGCGCGGCGGGCACCGCCTTGGTCTTCGGTGCATCCGGGGCGCTCGGTGGCGCGATCGCGCGGCGCCTGGGCGCGGACGGTTTTGCCGTCGGCCTGCTCGGCCGCCGGCTCGACGCGCTGCAGCGCTGCGCCGACGAGCTGGGACCGGCCGCGGCGCCGCTGGCGTGCGACCTCACCGACGCCGGCTCCGTATCCGATGCGGTCGACCGTGCCCGCGCCGCATTCGGTCCGATCCGGGCCGTGGTGCATTGCGCCAGCGCCCCGCTGGCCGCGCAGCCGGTGGACGAGATCGGGGCCGCCGCGGTCGACGCCCACTTCCGGGTCCAGGTGCATGGGCTGGTCAACATCCTGCGGGCCTGCGCCCCCGCCCTGCGCGAGGCAGGCGGCGGAACCGTCACCTATCTCGGCTCCACCGCGGCACACGGCGCGCCGCCGCCCGGACTGGCGGCCTATGCCGCGGCCAAGGCGGCCGGCGCCGCGCTGGTGCGTTCGGTCGCGGCCGAGCTCGCGCCCGCCGGCGTGCGAGGCAACATCGTGTCGCCGAGCTTCCTGGCCACCGAGTTGACGGCGCACGTGCCGGAGCGGGCGCGCAAGCTGGCCGCGGCGCAGACGCCGATGCGCCGGCTGGCCGAGCGCGACGAGGTCGCCGCGGCGGTCGCCTTCGTGGCCGGCGCCGCCGGCAGCTACGTCAACGGCCACGACCTTGTCGTCGACGGCGGGCAGGTGATGGCCTGATGGCTGCGAACGACGCGCTGGCGCCGGCCGAGCTGGCCGCTCTTCGCGCCGAGGTCCGCGCGGCGCCGCAGCTGCTGACCTATCTGAAGCTCCGCAAACGGCTCGGCGGCGAGCCGGCTGCCGGCCGCAAGGTTGCCGTCGTCTCGTCCTACACCGTGCGCCCGCTCGAGCCCTATCTGGCCGTCGAGGCCGCCCTGAGCGGCTGGCGTATCGCCGCGGGCTTCACCGAATACAGCCTGTGGCAGCAGGCGCTGCTGGCGCCGCCGGACGACCTGGAGGCCTGCGTGCTGCTGCTGCACCTGGGCGAACTGATCGGCGACGCGCGCGACGCGGCCGCCGCGGCGGAGACGGCCGCCGCGTCGCTGGCCGGCGTCCTCGCCGGCTTCCGCGCGCGCAGCGGCGCACCGCTCGTGATCGCCCGCGTGTCGGCGCCGGCCTGGGCAGGCGCACAGGCATTCGGCGACCGCGGCGCGGCATCGCTGTCGCGCGCAGCCGCGACGGTGAACGCGGCCATCGACGCATTCGCAGCCCAGCACCCGCAAGCCCATGCCATCGACCTGCCGCAACCGAGCGACGGCGACGCCGGCGCGGAAGGCCTGGCGCGTACGCTTTCGCCGATCGCGCCGACCGACGCGCCGCGGGTCGCCGAGGCCGTCGCGCGCGCGCTGTCGGGCTTCTTCCGCCCGCGCCGCAAGGTGCTGGTCACCGATCTGGACAACACGCTGTGGCACGGCGTCGTCGGCGAGGTCGGCCCGGAGGGCATCGGCCTGGCCGGGTCCTGGCCCGGCGAGGCCCACCGCCAGCTGCAGCGCGCCATGCTCGACCTGTCGCGCAGCGGCGTACTGCTCGCCGTCAACAGCAAGAACAACGAGGCCGACGCCCGCGCCGCATTCGAGCGGGACGACATGCTGCTGCGCTGGGACGACTTTGCCGCGCACCGGGTCAACTGGCAGGACAAGGCCGAGAACATCGGCGAGTTGGCGCGCGAGCTCTCGCTCGGCACCGACAGCTTCGTGTTCGTCGACGACAGCGCCATCGAATGCGCCCGCATCCGCGCCGCCTTTCCCGAGGTCGAGGTCGTCCAGCTGCCGGAGGATCCGGCGCGTTTCGTCGACGCGCTGATCGACTGCCGCGGGTTCGACGCGTTGTCGGTGACCCGAGAGGATCTGGCGCGGGCCGAGGGGGTGAAGGCGGAGCGGAAACGCACGGCGCTGCAGGCCGCGGCTGTCGACCTGTCCGGCTTCCTGGCGTCGCTCGACCTCACCGTCGCGATCCGGCCATGCGACGACGCCACCCGCGAACGCATCCACCAGCTGTTCAACAAGACCAACCAGTTTCATCTGACCCTGGAGCGGCCCGGCCTGGCCGACCTGGCCAGGCGCGGCGACGGGCTGTACGCGCTGTCGCTGAGGGATCGCTTCGGCGACTATGGCGTGATCGGCGCGCTGGAAATCGCCGCGGACGGCGAGGCCCTGCAGCTGCGCAACCTGGCCCTGAGCTGCCGGGCGCTCGGTCGCAGGGTCGAGGAGACCGCGCTCGCCTTCGCCGTGGAGCAGGCGCGCCGCGCCGGCGCGAAGACGCTGACCGCCCGGCTGGTCCGCGGCCCGCGCAACGCGCCGGCCTGGGAGTTCGTCGCCCGCGCCGGTTTCGCGGCGCGCGACGCAGGCGAGCGTGTCGGCGATCCGGCCGGCCAGTGGTTCGGCCTGGACCTGGCATCCGCGGCGGACGGCTACCCGCCGGAGGTTTCGGTCACGCGGCCGGAGCCCGCGCCGGCGCTGGCGGCGGTCGGGAGATGAGATGACGCAACAATGGACGAAGGCCGGCATCCGCGCGGCGCTTGTCGAGGTGTTTTCCCTGGTCCTCGACATGCCGGAGGCCGAGGTGGCGGACGAGCTGTCGCCGGACAGCTGCCGCAACTGGGATTCGCTGCGCCACATCCAGCTCTGCACGGCCATCGACGAGACCTTCGGGCTGTCGCTCGACGTGGCGAAGCAGGTCGAGATCCTCACCTTCGACCTGGCCGTCGAGACCGTCGCCGAGGAACTGGGCGTCGGCTGAGCGGCCGGGCGCGCGGATGCGGATCGCCGTGCTCGGCCTCGGCTCGATCGGGGCCCGCCACTTGGCCAATGCCGTCGCCCTGGGGCACCGGGCGGTGGGCTTCGACCCGGTCGCGGCGCAAGCCGAGGCCGTCTGCCGGCAGGCGGGCGCGACGCCGGCCGGATCGCGCGCGGACGCGCTGGCGCAGTGCGACGCGGTGGTCGTCGCCAGCCCCTCTGCGGCGCATCTGGCCGATCTCGCCGCCGCCGTCGACGCCGGGCGCCACGCACTGGTCGAGAAGCCGTTCGCCCATACCGCCGAGGGTCTCGGCGCGATCCTGGACCGGGCCGAGGCGGCCGGCGCGACGGTCGCGGTCGCCCAGAACCTGCGCCATCACCCGGCGGTCGAGCGGGCGCGCGCGCTGGTCGAGCGGACGGCGTACGGGCCGGTGCTCGCCGCGGTCGCGGTCGGCGCCAGCTACCTGCCGGACTGGCGCCCGGGTCAGGACTACCGGCAAGGCTATGCCGCCGACCCGCAGACCGGCGGTGCGATCTTCGACTGGGTGCACGAGATCGACCTGCTGGCCCACCTGCTGGGGCCATTCGCCGTTGCCGGCGCGACCGCGCAGGCCGGCCGCTGCCTCGACATGGCCGCCGAGGAAAACGCCGGGCTGCTGCTGCGCCATGACGGCGGCGCGCTTTCGACCGTGCTGCTCAGCTATGCGACGCGGCCGCCCTTGCGCCGGACGACGCTGCTGGGGCCCGGCGGCCGCATCGAGATCGACATCCCCGGACGGCGGCTCACCATTCTGGACGCTGCGGGCGAGCCGGTCGAGGATTCCGCCTTCGGCGGTGCGCATGCCGACGACTACCGGGCGGAGCTGGCCGATTTCGTCGCCGCCGCGGCGGCAGGTCGGCCGCCGCGATGCCCGGCGCGCGAGGCGCTGGCGATCCTGGGCGGCGTGCTCGCCGCCCGCCGGCTCGCCGGCCTGCCGCAAGCCGGCGCAACCTGACACGACAAGACCGGAGCGAAGCCCGTGACCAGGCAGTCATCCAACGCCGACGCGCGGATGTGGGAGGTGTTCAACGCCTTCCACTATCTGTGCGATACCCACCGCTACCAGAAGCTGCTGGCGCGCGCCGAGCTGGTGCGCCGTGTCCGCGACCTGCCCGGCGACATCGTCGACTGCGGCACCTTCAAGGGCGTCAGCACGATCCAGTTCGCCCACTTCCTGAAGACTTACCGGCCGACCGGCGCCGGCCGGGTGATCAGCTTCGACACCTTCGAGGCGGTGTTCCCGCGGGTGCGGCCCGACGAGGCGGCGGCGGCGGAGGACCACATGACCGCTCTCTACGACCAGTCCGCCTACGACAACCTGCGCGAGGCGCTGCCGAGGCTGGGGCTCGACGAGGCGGTGACGCTGGTCCGCGGCGACATCGTCGAGACTCTGCCGGCGTTCCTGGCCGAGCGCCCCGGCTTTCGCATCAGCCTGCTGCACTGCGACCTTGACGTTTATGCGGCGACGCTCGAAGTCCTGAAGTTGGCGTGGCCGCGCATCGTGCGCGGCGGCCTTGTGGTGTTCGACCAGTATGCGGTCGACAAGTGGGGCGAGTCGGACGCGGTCGACGAGTTCCTGGCCGGCCTCGAGGCGCCGCCGCAGATCGCCCTGGTGCCGGACACGCCGACGCCGACGGCGTATCTGGTCAAGGCCTGACGACAGCGCGGGAAGGAGCGAGACAGCATGAAGCCGTTCCGGGCGGTCGAGGACAACCGCCGCAGCTATCACCGCGACGCGGCGCGCAACAGCGTCCATCGCGCATCGCTGCTGGTGCCGGAGCTGCCGGGCAGCAGCGCCTGGATCAGCTTCCTCAACCACTTCATGCTGAAGCGCGGCTACGAGCAGGTCGGCTGCCGGATCACGGCGATCGACGAGGCCGGCCAGCGGATCGAATCGCGGCTGGTCTCCATCGATGCGGCGCGCGCCTATGCCATCCCCCTGACCGGCATGGTCGACGCGCCGGCGCACAGCTATCTGGTCGAGTTCTTCGCCGCCCAGAACCTGTTCATCCCGTTCCCCGCGGTGATGGTCAACCATGTCGGCGACGGCTTCCTCAACACCGTCCACGCCTATAACCGCGTGCTCAACGACGTGTTCGAGGACGACGAGATCAACACGATCCAGCACACCGAGGTCGCCATCGACCTGCAGCTGGCCGACGGCGTCGACACCTTCGTCCAGTTCGCCGCCGGCGCGACGCCCGTGGCGGGCGATATCGCCATCAGCGTCAGCGCGAACGACCGGCGGCTGACCCGCGCGGTGCCGGTCGCGCTGCCGCGCTTCGGCCAGCGCCGCATCGACCTGGCCGCGCTGTTCCCGGAGATCGCCGGCTGCGACGGCGGGGTGATCCGCGTGCGCGCGCCGCGCCAGCCGATGTTCTTCGGGCGGATGCTGGTCGGCCAGCGTCGCGCCGACGGCGCGTTCAGCGGCAACCACTCCTACTACGACTGCTCCGACGCGGCGGAATACTGGGACGACGCGCGGCCTTCGTCGCGCCTCTACCCGTTCATCGCCGCGCTGGACAATCGTCTGCGCTTCTACCCGATCATGGCGCCGGGCCGCTTGCGGCTGCGCGCCTCGGCCCGCGACGCGGCCGGCGCGGCGGTCGCGGCGCTCGACCTGGGCACCATCGCGTCGCCGGGCGACGCGCATCTCGACATCGACCTGAACGCGCGCCTCCGCGCCGCCGGCGTCGACCCGGCCGTCGTCACCGCCGTCGCGGTGGATGCCGAGCCGGCCGACGGGCCGACGCCCACCCGGATCAACCATCAGCTGGTCTATGGCGGCGGCGCGGGATCGCTGGCGACGTCGATCAACATGTCACTGACCAACCCGAACGTGTTCGCGCCGCCGGGCAAGACCGGGTTCCATTGGGGCCAGGTGCCGGTCGGCCCCGACCTCGACACCTGGCTCGGCCTGGTCTGCAACGCGCCGGACGGGCCTGACACCTCGATCGAACTGACGCTGTACGACGAGGACGGCGTGGCGGCCCGGCGTACGGTCGCCCTGCCCGCGGGCGGCGCAACCCTGATCGAGCCCGACGATCTGCGCCGGATGGCGCGCGGCGAAGCACGGCTGAACTTCGCCTGGTTCGAGCTGCGGTCGGACAACCCCGACATTTACGGCTATGCGGTGACGCGCCACCGCCGGTCGGGCCACATGACCGGCGAGCACGCATTTTGACCGTCGCGGTCGTCGGCGCCTCTTGCGACAGCGCGGCGGCGGCATGAACGCGGTCGCGATCATCCAGGCGCGCATGGGCTCGACCAGGCTGCCGGGCAAGTCGCTGACCGCGATCGCCGGCATGCCCGCCCTCGGCTGGACCGTGCGTGCGGCCGGCGCGATCCCGGGCATCGACACGGTGGTCGTCGCCACTTCCGAGGCCGCGGACGACGACGCGATCCGCGACTGGTGCCGGGACGCCGGTGTGCGCTGCTTCCGCGGCGACGAGCGCGACGTGCTGACGCGCTTCGCCGGCGCGGCACGCGAGGCCGGCGCCGACGTGGTCATGCGGCTCACCGGCGACTGCCCGTTTCTCGACCCGGCGGTCTGCGACCAGGTGCTGCACCTGCTGGTCGGCGGCGGGCTCGCCTATGCGTCCAACGTCGATCCGGCGCGCTGGCCGGACGGGCTCGACTGCGAGGCGATGACCATGGCGGCCCTGGCCGCCGCCGACGCGGAGGCGAGGCGGCCAAGCGACCGCGAACACGTGACGCCGTACATCCGCAACCACCGCGACCGCTTCGGCCAGGCCAATTTGGATTGCCCGCTGCCCGATCTGTGGCGCGAGCGCTGGACTCTCGACACCCCGGAGGACCTCGCGTTCCTCCGCGCGGTCGCCGAGCGCCTTCCCGCGGATCGGCCGCCGAGCCACGTCGAGGTGCTGCGCTGCCTCGACGCCGCGCCGGACCTGCGCGCGATCAACGGCGGCGGCCAGCGCAACGAAGGCTTCCGGAATGCGCTGATCGAAGAGGCCGAGACCGACGGCGTCGCGCCGATGCGCGGCTTCGAAGGCTCCGTCCGCCAGCTCGCCGTCGCCGAGCGCCTGATTCCGCTGGGCGCGCAGACTTTCAGCAAGAGCCGGGTGCAGTTTCCGGTCGGCGCCGCGCCGCTGTTCGTGACACATGGCGACGGCGCGCGGGTGTGGGATGTCGACGGCAACGAGTATGTCGACCTGGTCAACGGGCTGCTGTGCGTGTCGCTGGGCTATCGCGACCCCGACATCGACGAAGCCGTCCGGCGCCAACTCGGGCGCGGCGTCAGCTTCTCGCTGTCGACGGCGCTGGAGGCCGAGCTCGCCGCACTGATGGTCGACCTGGTCCCGTGCGCGGAAATGGTGCGCTTCGCCAAGAGCGGTTCCGACGCCACCTCCGCCGCCATCCGCGTCGCGCGCGCCGCCACCGGCCGCGACGGGGTGATCGCGTGCGGCTATCACGGCTGGCACGACTGGTATATCGGCGCCACCAGCCGCAACCGCGGGGTGCCGGAGGCGGTCCGCGGTCTGACCACCACCGTCGCCTACAACGACGTCGCGGCGCTGGAGCGCGCCTTTGCCGAGCGCAGCGACCGGGTCGCGGCGGTGATCATGGAACCGGCCAACGCCGTGCCGCCGGCCCCCGGCTACCTGGCCGCGGTCCGCGACGTCGCCCATCGCAACGGCGCCCTGCTGGTGTTCGACGAGGTCATCACCGGCTTCCGCTTCGCGCTCGGCGGCGCCCAGGCGTTGTTCGGCGTGACGCCGGA
Source organism: Alphaproteobacteria bacterium (assembly GCA_041396705.1). Classification (NCBI taxonomy): domain Bacteria; kingdom Pseudomonadati; phylum Pseudomonadota; class Alphaproteobacteria; species Alphaproteobacteria bacterium. The sequence goes on along the minus strand of JAWKYB010000022.1, from coordinate 6,234 downwards.
CCTCGCCGCCTTCGGCAAGGGCATGGCCAACGGCTTCCCGATCTCGGCGGTGGTGGGCCGGGCGGAGCTGATGCGCGAGATGGAGGAAATCTTCTTCTCGGCCACCTTCGGCGGCGAGGCGGTGTCGCTGGCCGCCGCGATCGCCACCGTGCGCAAGATGCAGCGCGAGCCGGTGATCGAGGCGCTGTGGCGCGTCGGCGAGGCGCTGGCAGCGAAGACCCAGGCCCTGATCGACGAACACGGCCTCGGCGACACCATCGGGCTGGCCGGCCTGGCACCCTGGAAGCTGATCCAGATCCGCGAGCATCCCCGTGCCGGCGCGCAGATGATCAAGACGATGCTGATCTACGAGCTGGCCGCGCGCGGGGTGCTGGGCCTGGGCAGCCACAACGTCTCGTACGCGATGACCGGGCCCGACCTGGCCCAGGTCGCCAGCGCCTATCGCGGCGCCTTCGCGGCGATCCGCGAGGCGCTCGACAGCGGCCGCTTCGCCGAGCGGCTGAAGGTGCCGCCGCTGCAGCCGGTGTTCCGCATCCGATGACGGCGGGCACCGCGCGCGCGATCTTCCGGGCCGACGCGTCGCCGGCGATCGGCGGCGGCCATGTCGCCCGCTGTCTCACCCTGGCCGATGCGCTGCGCGAGGCAGGCTGGCAGTGCCGCTTCGCCTGCACCGAGCAGACGCCGGACACCATGCCCGCGCTGGCCGCCAGCGGTCACGGTGTCGACCTCGTGGCCGGCACCGACGCGTCCCTGCCGACGGGCTGCGGCGACGCCGACCTGCTGGTCGTCGACCACTACCGGCTCGACGCCGCCTTCGAGCGCGCGCACCGCGACCGGGCCGGCCGCATCCTGGCAATCGACGATCTGGCCAACCGCTCGCACGACTGCGACGTGCTGCTGGACACGACGCCCGGCCGGCGCGCCGCCGCCTATGCCGGCATCGTGCCGGCAGCGACCGAGTTTCTGCTCGGGCCCGACTATGCACTGCTGCGCCCGGCATTCGCCGCCGCGCGGCGGACCCGCCTGCCGCTGGGGCGGCGCCCGCTGCGCCGGATCGTCGTCGGCTTCGGCGCCACCGACCCGGACAATCTGACGGCCGTGGCGCTGGCGGCGCTGGCGGCGCTCGCCCGCCCACTCGAGGTGACGGTCATGCTCGGCGCCGGCGCCCCGCATCGCGCGGAGGTGGCGCGGCTGGCAGCGCAGGTCGGTGCCAAGCTGGCACCGCCCGATGCCGGTGTGGCCGGCCTGCTGGCCCACGCCGACCTGGCCATCGGCGCCGGCGGCACCAGTGCGTGGGAGCGCTGCTGCCTGGGCCTGCCAACCGTGGTTCTGGTCGCGGCGGACAATCAGCGCGCCAATGCCGACGCGTTGCAGAACCTCGGCGCCGCCTTGGTGGTGCCGCACCCCGATGCGGCGCTGCTGGCCGAGGCGCTGGCGGGGCTGCTCGACGATGCCGCCGCGGTCGCGGCGATGGCGGCGCGCGCGGCGCGGCTGTGCGACGGCTACGGCGTGCGCCGCACCCTGCTTGCCATCGCCCCGCCGACGACGACGGCGCACGGCCGCGCCCTGGCGGTGCGCCCTGCCCGGAGCGACGACGAGGCGCTGCTGCTGGCCTGGCGGCGCGATGCAGGCACCCGCGCCTTTGCCCGCAATCCGAATCCGCCGTCGGCCGCCGAGCATCACGACTGGCTGGACGCCAAGCTGGCCGACCCATTGTGCCTGCTGCACCTGCTGCTTGTCGGAGACGAGCCGGTCGGCGTGCTCCGCCTCGACTGGCGGGCCGACCTCGGCGGCTGGGAGGTCTCGCTGACCGTGGCGCCGGATTGGCGCGGCCGCGGCATCGGCGTCGCCGCGCTCGACTGCGCCGCCCGGCTGACCGGCAGCGAAGCCCAGTGGGCCTTCATCAAGCAGACCAACGCCGCCAGTTTGCGCGCATTCGCCCGGGCCGGCTTCGCGCCGAGCGAGCGACCGGACTGGTATGTGCGCACGGGCGCGCCGCGACCGATGATGTCCGGCACGGTCGAACAATGCAGGGAGCCGATGCCGTGCGGCATCCGCTGATCGAGATCGCGGGGCGGCCGATCGGGCCCGGCCACCCGCCCTATGTGATCGCCGAGCTCTCCGGCAATCACAACGGCAGGCTGGAGCGTGCGCTTGCGCTGATGGAAGCGGCCGCCGCGGCCGGCGCCGATGCCGTCAAGCTGCAGACCTATACGGCCGACACCATCACCATCGACCACGACGGCCCCGACTTCCGCATCGAGGGCGGGCCGTGGGGCGGGCGCACGCTCTACGACCTGTACCAGGAGGCGCACACCCCCTGGGAATGGCACCCGCAGCTGTTCGTCAAGGGCCGCGAACTGGGCGTCGCCGTGTTCTCGTCGCCGTTCGATGCCACCGCCGTCGCCTTTCTCGAGCGGCTCGGCGCGCCGGCATTCAAGATCGCCAGTTTCGAGTTGGTCGACATTCCGCTGATTCGGGCCGCAGCCCGCACAGGGAAGCCGCTGATCATGTCGACCGGCCTTGCCGACCTGGACGACATGCAGCGGGCGGTCGAGGCCGCCCGTGCCGCCGGTGCCGCCGGCCTGTGCCTGCTACACTGCGTCAGCGGCTATCCGACCCCGCCCGAGGACTGCAACCTGCGCACCATCGCGGACCTGGCGGCGCGCTTTCCGGACGTCGTCATCGGCCTGTCGGACCACACGCTCGGCGTGGCGGTGCCGACCGCTGCGGTCGCCCTCGGCGCCGCGGTGATCGAGAAGCACGTGACCCTGGCGCGCAGCGACGGCGGGCCGGATGCGGGCTTTTCGCTGGAGCCGCACGAGCTGCGCCAGATGATCGAGAATATCGGGATTGCCAGCCGGGCGCTCGGCGCGCCCAGCTACCGTCTCGAGGACAGCGAGCGCGGCAACATCCAGTTCCGGCGTTCGCTCTACGTGGTGCGCGACGTCGCCGCCGGCGAGCCGCTCAGCCCCGAGAACGTGCGCTCGATCCGCCCCGGCCACGGCATGCCGCCAAGGCTTCTCGACAGGGTTATCGGCCTGCGCGCCGCCCGTGCCCTCGCGCGCGGCGAAGCGCTCAGGCCCGACATGATCGTCGGTCTTGAGCCCGAAGACTGACGACCGCGACGGTGCCGGCGCGGAGCGGTTCGTGTTCACCGCCTCGACCGGGCGGTGCGGCGAGGCCTCGCTGACCGAGGTGCTGCGCCGCCACGCACCGCTGGTCTATCCCGGTTTCGAGGAACCCCAAGTCCGGCCGATGCTGCCGTCGATCCTCGGCACCGCCGAGCGGCATTTCCGGCGCCGCTGGGTCGAGACCGACGCACTGCTGGGACGCGGCGAAACCCTGCGCGCCGCCGCGCGCGGCGACACCGCCTTCCTCGAACGGATCGCCGCGCGGCGCCTGCAGATGGCGCGCGCAAGGATGCGGCGAAGCGGCGCCCGGGTCTATTTCGACATCAGCAAGTTCTTCGTCCGTGGCCTTCACCTGGGTTTCGCCCGGCTGCTGCCGCGCTTCGACATCGTGCTGCTGGTGCGCGATCCTGTGGTGAACATGCGCAGCTACCTCAACCGCCACAAGGCGTTCGCGAAAGACAGCCTGTTGCCGTCCGACCGATCCAATCTGCTGTGCATGACCGACAGCGACCTCGCGCCCGGCGAGCTCTATCTGTGGGCGTGGTTCGAGACCTATCTGCGCTATCTGGCGCTCTGCGAGGACGCGCGGGTCAGCCGCAGCGCGACGCTGCGCACCGAGCATCTCTCCGACCCGGCCCGCGTCGAGGCGTTCCTGACCGCGCTGGACCTGCCGCACGAGCCGGTCGGCCGCGTGCCGCCGCAGAACACCAACGTGACCGCGGGCCACGGCCCGACCCATGTCAGCGACGACGACCGGCGCCTGTTCGAGCGCTTCCTGTCGCGCGTGCCAGCCCACGTCGTCGATCGCATCGGCTATCTCGACGGCTATGTCCCGGCCGGTGCCGGCGCATCGCAAGCGGGAGCGGCGGCCTGAGCGCGCTCGCGCCGCTGCGCCGCCTGGTGCGCGCCCGCCGCTATCGGGTGTTCCTCGATTGCCTGGCGGAGTGGACGCCACGCATGGCCTTCGACCGCGACGCGGACGGCCCGCTGGTGCGCATCGCCACGCACGACGTGGTGCTGGGCGGCGTGGATTCGACGCCGCGCGACATCGCCATGTTCGACGCCCTCGCCGGCCTGCTGCCGGCCGGGATCGAGCCGTGGAACTTCCGGCTGGCCCGCGACGTCGTCACCCGCTTCGCATTCCCCCACATGCGGCCGGACCTGAAGCCCGGCGGCCGCCGCGGTGCCGCCGGCCTCGACGGCTTCCACGGCCAGCACAAGGACGCGATCGCCGACCTCACCGATCCGCACGTGCGCGAACAGCTGATGCACGCCTTCGCGCCGAAGCCCGGAGACGTCGTGCTCGACTGCGGCTCGTTCCTGGGCTTCGGCGCGCTGCGCATGGCGCAGGACGCGCCGGGCGGCCGGGTGATCGCGGTCGAGGCTAGCCGCGCATGCTTCGCCCGGCTGGAGAGCAATGTCGCGCGCAACGCGTCCGGTGGCGTGGTGGCCCGGCATGCGGCGATCTGGTCGACCGAGGAGACCCGCGCGCTGAACGTGACCGCCGCACAGGCCAACAGCCTGATCGCCGAGATCCAGGACAGCGACCGCGCCGAACCGACGCCCACCGCCACCGTGGACGGTCTGGTCCGCGACCATGGCCTGCAGCGGCTCGACATGCTGAGCCTGACCCTGAACGGGGCCGAGGTCGAGGCACTGGCGGGGGCGACGGCGACCCTGCGCGACCTGCGTCCGCGCGTGCGCGCCGCCGGCTGGTATCGCCGCGACGGCCGGCTGATCGCCGAAATCGTGAAGCCGGTGCTGCAGCGGGCCGGCTACACGGTTCACGTCGGGCCGCACGGCAACGTGCTGGCGGTGCCGGAGGGTTCACGATGATCGGGCCATTCGGCAAGTTCCACGCCGACCCGGCCGCACCGGCCTGCCTCGACGACATGGCCGCCCGCACCGCGCCCGGGCTGCACGTCGACATCCTGGGCGGCAAGGGGGCGGCGCTCGGCCTGCTGTCGCACGGCGCCGGCGGCGCCGGCACGCTGGCGGACCCGTCCGGCGAACTCGCGGTCGTGGTCGCCGGCCACATCTACAACGGCAGGGCCCTGTGCCCGGCGCTGGAGCACGACGCGCCGGAGCCGGCACAAGTCGTCGCTGCGCTCTACCGCGCGGACCGGCTCGACGACCTGGCGCAGGCCAACGGACAGTTCTGCGCCGCGCTGGTCGACCGGACGCGGCACCGGCTGGTGCTGGTCACCGACCGCCTGGCGACCTTTCCGATTCATGTCTGGCAGGACGGCGCCGGCGTCGCCTTCGCCAGCGGGCTCTACGTGCTGCTGGGCGACGCCCGTGTCGGCCGCCGCGCCAGGCTCGACACGCTGGCGCAGCTGTTTACCATGCAGCGCACGATCGGCACCGACACGCCGATCGCAGGTGTCGAGGCCCTGCCGGCCGCGACCATCGCCACCTTCGATCGCGAAGGCCGGCGCGACCGGCACTACTGGCAGCTGCGCTGGAACGCCCGCCGCATGGCGGCCGCCGAATGCGCCGAGGCGCTGCAGGGCGCCATGCGGGCGGCAGTGGCGCGCGCGCAGGGCGCCGGCGCCGACGGCCTGCTGCTGTCCGGCGGGCTGGACAGCCGCTGGCTGCTGGCCGCACGCCAGGGCCCGATGCACTGCTGGACGACGGCAAGCTACGCCGACAACCCCGAGCTGGCGATCGCACGGCAGATCGCGAAGATGGCCGCCAGCCCCCACCACGCCTGCCTGGTCGACCCGGCGTCGACGCTTCGTTGCCTGGAAGACGCAATCCGCGACAACAGCGGGCTCTATCCGGCATCCACCCCCTTCGCGGCATTCATGCCGGACGTCGGCCGGCAATCGCGCGCTATCATCAGCGGCCATGGCGTCGACTACACCCTGCGCGGCTACTATCTGCCGGCGCAGTTCTTGCGGTTCGGCGGCACCGCGACGCGGCTGCCGGCACTGCGTCCGATCCCCCAGAGACCCACCGGACGGGATGTGCTGAACAACCTGCGCCAGGGCCCGCCGCTGTCCACGCTCAGGCGCATTGTAGCGCCGTCGTGGCGCGAGCGCTGGTGGGATGGGCTCGCGACAACATTGCACGCCACGCTGGAACCGTGGCTGGCAAG